>JAQTLP010000007.1 GCA_028714855.1 Phycisphaerae bacterium
GTATATGGACTGACGAAAGACAAATTCTTTGCTCAGCAGGGAGACTTGCGGGGACAAATTCGTAGAGCGGCGTTGTCGGTTTCAAATAATATCGCTGAGGGTTTCGAACGCGGCACAACGGCGGAACTGCTGGCGTTTCTTTATATTGCGCGGGGGTCGTGCGGAGAAACTCGCTCAATGCTGCTTTTTACGGAAAGATTTCCCGAGGCGGAGCATCTCAAATCTCAGATTTCAGATCTCAAATCTTTAGCTGAATCATGCTCTCGCCAGATACGAGGGTGGGCAGACAACCTGCAGAACAGCGATATCAAAGGCCAGCGGCATTTGAATGATAAAGTTCGCATTGTTTATCAGGGAAATAAAAGCAGGGAAGCGTTTGAAAGACAACTCGAAGAAACTCTGCGAAAGGCAAGGCCACAGGATTATCCGAAAGAAGAAGAATAAAAAATCTCAAATTTGAGATTTCAGATATCAAATTTAAGAATATGAAGTTACAATTTGACGCAAATCAAAGTTTTCAGTTGGACGCGATAAACGCGGCGATGGATTTATTTAAGGGCCAGCCGGCGGGGGCAAGCGACTTTGCTTATTCAAAGGCAACATCGGTAGGCGGGACTTTTTTAAGCGTTGTTGCGAATAATCTATTGTTAGACCAAGAAACAATCGAAGCAAATCTTGAAAAAGTTCAACTTAAAAATGAAATATTAAAGGGTTTTGGTCATACCCCTTTTGGACACACTCCCTTGGGGCATGCATACGACACAGTAAGTGAAAGCAAATATAAATGGCAGGGTATGCACTTTTCAATAGAAATGGAGACGGGGACGGGAAAGACATACGTATATCTGCGAACCATACACGAGCTTTATAAACAATATGGTTTTAAGAAGTTTATTATTGTTGTGCCGAGCATAGCAATTAAAGAGGGTGCATTAAAAAATCTTGAGATAACAAAAGAGCATTTCGATATGCTCTATGAAAAGCCGACATTGGATTTCTACGTTTTCAACCCTAAAAAAAGAGGACTTGCCAGAAATTTTGCAACGACTAATACACTCCAGATAATGGTAATGAATATAGACCAGTTCACAAGGGCAGGAAATATATTTTTTCAGCAAAGCGACTGGGGGATTCCGGCGGAGTTTATCAGTGCGACGAGGCCGATAGTTATTGTCGATGAACCGCAGAATATGGAGACGGATATCAGGAGACAAGCGATAGCAAAGTTAAATCCATTGTGTACGCTGCGGTATTCGGCGACACACACGGTAAGATACAATGAAATATACCGGCTTGATCCAGTAAAGGCTTATGATTTAGGGCTTGTTAAAAGAATTGAAGTTGACGGGATAACAGAGGCGGATAGTTTTAATCAGGCATATATTGAGGTGAAGAGCATAAGGCCTCAAACGAAAAAAATAATCGTAAAGCTGCGAATAGATGTTAATACACAAGATGGGGTTGGGAAAAAAGATGTTAATGTCTCAATCGGTGACGACCTATATGATAAGTCTAATAAAAGAGATTTATATAAAGATGGTTTCATCGTAAACGAAATTGACAGGGATTCTATAACTTTCAATAACGGTCTTATTCTTAATACCGGTCAAAAACAAGGCGGACTAACCGATGAGATAATGAAATATCAGATTGAAAGCACAATAAACAATCATTTTGAAAAAGAAAAACGATTAAAAGATAAGGGGATAAAAGTTTTAACACTGTTCTTTATCGATCGGGTGGCAAATTACCGTAATTATGAAAATGATAATCCAGTTAAAGGCAAAATAGCCTTATGGTTTGAAGAATTTTACGAAAAGATAAGAAAACAAGACAAATATAAAGATTTGCTGAAATATAAGGTCAAACAGGTTCATAATGGGTATTTCTCACAGGACAAAAAAGGTATTCTTAAAGATACAAGCGGAGATACGGCAGTTGATGATGATACTTATGCGTTGATAATGAAAGATAAGGAACGGCTGCTTGATATTAACGAACCTTTGAGATTTATATTTTCACACTCTGCACTGCGCGAGGGTTGGGACAATCCAAATGTATTTCAGATATGCACGCTTAACGAAACACAGTCAACGTTAAAGAAAAGGCAGGAAATAGGAAGAGGTTTGAGACTGCCAGTCAATCAGGACGGCAAAAGAGTATTTGACGAAAATATAAATGTCCTCACTGTTTCGGCGAATGAATATTACGAAGATTTTGCGAAAGCCTTGCAGTCTGAAATTGAAGAGGAATGCGGCGTTAAATTCGGCGGGAGAATTAAGGATAAAAAGAAGAAGAAAGAAATAAAGCTGAAAAAGAACTTACAACTTGACGAAAATTTCAAGCTTCTTTGGGATAAAATTAAGCAGAAGACACATTACAGTGTAGATTATAATACTAATGAATTGATAAAACTTACCGGTAAAAAAATAGGTGAAATCAAAATAACAAAGCCAAAACTACTGCGAAGCAAAGCAGATATCGGAATGGACAAAACCGCAGTTACGGCGGAGTTAAGAACACAATCAAGCAGAGATTTGTATAGCGACATAGAAAGTGTTCCAGATATTCTTTCGTATATTCAGAACAAGACCAGATTAACCCGTGACACAATTTGCAGGATTTTGCTTGAGTCGGGTAAAATTGAAGATATTTTTATCAATCCACAGCAGTTTATGGATAAAGTCTGCGAAGCAATAAATGTCGTTCTGAATGAAATGATTGTTTACGGGATTAAATATGAAAAAATAGGCAATTCATACTGGGACCAGATGCTTTTTGATAATGAAGAACTTTCCGGATATTTTGAAGATTTATTTGAAGTTAAGAAAAAAGAAAAGACTGTTTATGATTATATTCAAACAGACAGTAATATCGAAAAGGACTTTGCCAGAGAATGCGAAAAAAGAGATGATATCAAATTTTATCTCAAATTGCCTTTCTGGTTTAAAATAGAAACTCCGCTTGGTACATATAATCCTGATTGGGCTTTAGTTTATGAGGGAGATAAAAAAGTTTACTTTGTTGCCGAAACAAAAGGAACGAATAATATTGACGAACTTGCTCCGGCAGAAAGATATAAAATCATTTGCGGAAAACGACATTTTGAGCAGTTCGAAGATGTTAAATTTCAGGCTCCGGTGAAATCTTTAAAAGATGTTATTTCGGGTTAAGATGAAAGCCTTATATAAGCATAAAAGAAGCGGGGACATATTCGCAATAGAAGCGGGCGAAGGCGGATTTAACCATTTTTAGAATTTGACAATTTTTGGCTTGCCCTTTAGAGTTTTCCCGGTAAAATAGCGGATTATCGTATCGAAATTGAGCGGGTGTGGTTATGGCGCATAATGAAAAAAAGGCTCTTTACGAGGTAATGAGTAAAGCAACCTGGCCTAAACCTCGCTATGACAAGGCATTAGAGCCGCTGCACCCGGAAGCCTCCGGCGAAGATAAGCAATCGCAATCGCCGGCAAGGATTTCGATACAATTGCCCAAAAGGGCCGCGGTTTGGCTCAATAAGCCGAGAGCCGTGCAGTTCAATGCCGGCAGGATTGAAATATCGGTGCCGTATCAGCTTGCGATTGCAATGCTTTTAGGGTTTGTTCTGTTAGTTTTAATAGCGTTTCGGCTTGGGCAAATGAGTTACCGAAGCGCCCAAAAGGCGGCTGGCCCGGCTGCGAAAATGCCGACAACTGTGCAGAAAACAACGCCAAAAGTGACGGCTGCTGTCGCACCGCAAAAAGTTGTTCCGGTCGTAGAAAAAACGCCGGTTGTTCAGGAAGTTGAGCCGGTTAAGCCGAAGGGCGATAATCGGATTGTGATACAGTCTTACCAGCTCAGGGCCGATTTGGAGCCGGTAAAACAGTATTTCGCCGGGTTCGGCATAGAGACTGAAATAATAAAAATCGACGCGTGGTATTATCTGGTTACCAAGGATAAATATGAAAATCCGGGAAGACCGGGGACAGATGGTTACCTTGCTAAACAGAAGATAATTGAGCTGGGTGCTAAATATAAGGCACCGCCGGGAAGTGAATCTTTTGGCACGCAGCCGTTTCGTGATGCATATGGCAAGAAGTTTGAATAGTTTTTCAGGAGAAATATTGAATGTCTGTTGACCGTTCCTTAAAAATCAAAGGTGCTCTGGAGAGACACAGAAATGTTTTAACACGTGCAGAGCGCGTTGGAAAGTTAAAAGACGAAGAGCGATGGCTTGAAGGGCAGTCGGTTTTTGGGCTTCCCAAGATTGCTCACCGCAAGAGCCACGCCGGCAAGAAAGTGAAGGAAGAAGCTGCTGCTGTAGAAGGAGCAGTGGCTGGAGCAGCACCGGAAGCACCGGCAGCGGCAGGAGCAAAGCCGGCGGCAGGAGCAGCACCGGCAGGGGCAAAGCCTGCGGCGGCAGCACCATCTAAAGAAAAACCTAAAGGAAAAGGAAAAGAAAAAGGTTAACATAAGTTCTTAGTGAGTAGTTAGCGCGTAGCAGGGGGGACTCCGATTGGTTATTGGAGGTGTTGTGATTTATTCTTTACGATTGAGTAGTTGGGGATATTCTTCACGTCGTTCATAATGATAATCTGGATTTTGTGTTTTGACTTTTTGGCCGATTCGGTTACTATATCGGTCAAATGAAAAAGATTCTGGCCGACAGGACGAGCAAAATAGACGCCAGCGGGATTAGGAAGGTCTTTGCGCTGGGGGAGAAGATGAAGGATCCGGTAAACTTTTCTATTGGTCAACCGGATTTCGACGTACCCGGACCGTTAAAAGAAGAGGCGATAAAAGCAATCAAGGCAGGGGGGAACAAATATTCACAAACAGCGGGGGACACACTTCTAAAAGAGAAAATCGCCGGATTAGTGAAAAAAGAGTTTGGATGGGACGAGCCCGCGGTGCTGGTTACCAGCGGGGTAAGCGGGGGACTGCTTCTGGCGTTTATGGCGCTGGTCAATCCCGGCGACGAGGTGATTATACCTGACCCGTATTTTGTGATGTATAAGCACCTGGTCAATATGCTGGGCGGCAAGTGTGTTTTTGTCGATAGCTATCCGAGTTTCGAGCTTCCGGTAGAGAAGATAAGCAAGGCGATAACCGGCAAAACCAAGATGATTATAGTCAATTCGCCCTGTAATCCGACCGGCGTGGTATATTCGCAGGAGCAGATAAAGGCACTTGCCGGGATAGCGGCGGAGAAAGATATACTTGTTATAACCGACGAGATATACGACAAATTTTGCTACGAAGGAAAATGCCCGAGCATAGCAAGTTGCTATAAGAAAGTTCTTTTACTGCGAGGATTCAGCAAGTCTTACGCAATGGCGGGGTGGCGATTGGGATTCGCGGCGGCAGACGAGTCCCTTAAAGACGTAGTTGAACAGATGACCAAGATACAGCAATATACCTTTGTCTGTGCGCCGAGTCCTTTCCAAAAAGCGGCGATAGCGGCCCTCGATTATGACGTGAGCGATTTGGTGACAGCGTATCGAAAAAAACGGGACCTTATTTACGAGGGGTTGAAAGATAAATTCGAGATGGTCAAGCCGGGCGGGGCGTTTTATGCGTTTGCCAGGGCGCCGGCAGGGGGGGCGACGAAGTTTGTAGAAAAAGCAATCGCAAATAACGTGCTTATTATTCCGGGCAATGTATTCAGTGAAAAAGACACGCACTTCCGGATAAGTTACGCGACCAGCGACGAGAAAATTGAGCAAGGGATAAGGATATTGCGAAGATTGACGTAAGGAGACTGTGAGTGATTAAAAGCATGATTTTCTTGACGATAGGGGGGCTGGGCCTGTTTTTTCTTGGAATGACGCTGATGTCGAACGGGCTAAAACAGGCGGCGGGGCAGAAACTTAAAAAACTTCTTGAGACACTGACAAGAACTCCTGTTATGGGTGTTCTGGTAGGAGCGCTTGTTACGTGTTTGATACAAGCAAGCGGAGCTACTTCCGTAATGGTCGTTGGTCTTGTAAATGCAGGGCTTTTGACATTAAGACAATCGCTGGGCGTCATTCTCGGAGCGAATATTGGAACAACAATAACGGCGTGGGTAGTTTCATTACTTGGTATCGGCGGGTTAGCTGTAATGAAGTATGCATTGCCGGCTATTGGGGTGGGTTTTCTGCTGCAACTTGTCGGGAAAACACAGAAAAGCAGGGGGTTTGGTAACATTGTGCTGGGTTTGGGGCTTTTGTTTTTGGGGCTTACGTTTATGAGCGATGCCTTCGGCCCGGAAGGATTTAACATAAGCGAAAGCAGGGTCGTGCAGGATGCCTTAGTTCGGTTAGGAGAAAATCCTTTACTTGGGGTTCTGGCGGGGGCTGTGATAACAGCGCTTTTACAGAGCAGTTCTGCATTTGTGGCGATAGTGCAGGTCCTGGCTTTCAAAGGTGCTTTCGGGATGGATTGGGGTTTGGTGCTGCGTGTTGTGATACCATTTATACTGGGTAGTAATATCGGTACAACAATTACAGCGCCATTGGCGGCCCTTCCGGCATCACGTAATTCCAAACGGGCAGCAATGGGACATGTTATATTCAATGTAGTGGGAACGGTTTATTTCCTGCCGTTATTGTTGATGGGAGTGTATACTGAAATAGTGAAGTGGGTTACGCCGTGGGAGTTGTCACAAAGCACGATAATGGTTTATATGGCCGTAGCTCACAGCGTGTTTAATATTATCAATACCATTATATTCCTGCCGCTTATCGGGTTGCTGGAAGTTATAGTGATAAAGCTTATTCCTGTTACAAAGAGGGAATTGGATAAGAAGCCGGTCGTGCTGGAAAGACATCTGTTCCGTACACCCGTGCTGGCGCTTGAGCAAGCCAAGCGAGAAATAATTCGAATGGCAAAGAAGGCCAAAGAGGCGGTCCAGCAAGCTATCAAGGGCCTGCTCAACGATGATGAGCGCAGACTGGAAAGGGCAAGGGCAGGCGAAGATGTTACCGATGAATTTCAGCTTGCGATTACATCGTACCTTGTTGGGCTGTCGAGAGAGCAGTTGTCGGAGGAGGTATCTAGGGAACTGCCGGTGCTTCTGCATACAGTTAATGACCTTGAACGAGTGGGCGACCACGCCGTTAACATCGCGGAAATCGCGGAGCGAAAAATTGAACAGAAGATAATTTTCAGCACGAATGCCAATGCTGAAGCGGCTAAATTAACACAAGAAATCGACCGGATGTTCGAAAAGATTGTAGCGGCACTGGAAAACAGCGATATAGAAGCGGCGAAATCGGCCCTCGAGAACGAAAAGAACATCAATAAGATGCAGGTGGATTTTCGCCGCAGCCACGTTCAGCGGATGAACGACGGGGTTTGCGGAGCGGAGTCAGGATTGATATTCATCGATTTTGTCGATAATGTCGAGAAAATCGGCGACCATCTCACAAATATCGCGCAGGCGGTAATAGGCGGTCTGCAATGGGATGGAATCGAGCCGAAAAAAGTTACTTCTTATTAACTCCGGCATTAGAAAATATTGCTAAATAAGCAATAGCGGGGTAAAATTGTGCGTATGAAGAAGCCATTGCGGAAATTTGCGACGATTTTATTGTGTCTGTTATTCTTACTGACGCCCAATTCGGCATTTGAGCCGAACAGTGTTCCAATGCAGGGGCAAACGGTCAAAGCGGTGGTAATCGTCTGCAAAGGGATGATTGACAACGGCCTATATAAGTCAATTGAGCGAAGGACACAAATTGCGCTCGATGCGGGAGCAGAGTACCTGATATATGAGATAAGCACATACGGCGGTCTTCTTCAATCGGCAGATGATATATCGAAGTACTTTATACTTGATGTTGCTAAGAAAGCCCACACTGTTGCCTATATAACAACCGAGGCGATATCAGCCGGCGCAATGATAAGTGTTTCTTGTCAGGACATAATAATGCGTGAAAACACCACCATAGGCGATTGCGCCCCCATTCAGATTGGTGCTAAGCTTGAGGGTGTCGAGCGGGAAAAGACCGAGAGCTTTACCCGTGCAGCGTTTAAGCGTGCAGCCGAGGCAAACGGTTACCCGGATGTTCTGCTAAAGGCAATGGTCACTATGCAAACGGAAGTTTACAGGGTGAAGAATCTAAAAACGGGCAAGAAAGAATTTTTCGAGGGGCATCAACTTCCGGATGACAAAAAAAAGTACGACTTGGACAACAAGGAATTGGTAGTAAAAAATGACGAGCTGTTAACACTCACCGCTTCCCAGGCTTTTGAATATGGTATAGCAAGGTCGGTTGTTGGCGGCAGGGCGGAGGCGATGGATTTTCTGGCCAAACGCGATGGTGTCATTTTTGCCGGTGAGCCGATATCGCTGGAAACCAGTTGGTCGGAAGAGATGGTCAGGTGGCTGAATTCTCCTGCAGTGATGGGGGTGCTGGTGATGCTGGCTCTGCTGGGGGTCTATATCGAATTTAATACGCCGGGTGTCGGTTTGCCGGGGCTGGCGGCGGTTATATGCTTTGCGATTATAATCGGCAGCAAATATCTCGTTGGAATGGCCAATTGGGTGGAAGTGGCGCTGTTTGTCATAGGTTTGCTTTTGCTGATGATAGAAATTTTTGTTCTGCCCGGCTTCGGAGTCGTAGGGTTTTTAGGAATAATATTCATATTGGCGGGCCTATTCGGCATGCTCGTCAAGAATCCACCTGACAAGATGCCGTGGCCGCAAACGCAGCTTGACTGGCAATTATTCAATGATGGTGTGCTGGGGCTGGTATTTGGTTTTGTCGGGTTCGCTGTTCTTGCGTGGATTCTTACAAGGTATCTGCCGAAGCTGCAGTTCCTCAGCGGGCTGATACTCATACCTACCGCTGCGCAGCAGGGCGGCGGAGTGAAAGTCAGTATGACTGCCCCGCCTGACGAAAAAAATGCCGGCGTAAATGTCGGGGATATCGGTGAGGTGGTTTCGACACTGCGGCCTGCGGGAAAAGCTAAATTCGGCTATGCAATAGTAGATGTGCTTGCCGAAGCAGAGTTCCTTGACAGAGGAACAAAGGTAGAGATAATCGAAATTCACGGCAATAGGGTCGTTGTCAGGGCTGCAAAGAGTTAATTAGAGGGATAAATATGGACTGGTGGCTTGCTTTTGCTGTTTTTTTATATTTAACGTGTGCGGCGTTGATAATAGCCGAAGTGTTTATACCAAGCGGCGGGCTGATAAGTGTCTGTGCACTGGCCTGTTTGGTGGGGGGGGTAGTGATATTTTTCCGTCACAGCGCCGCAACAGGCTGGGTGGGCGTGATTATTGCTATTATAATGATACCATCGGTACTGGTCATCGCTTATAAGATATTTCCGAAAACCAAATTCGGCAAGAGTGTAATACTTGTGCCGTCAGAGCGTCAGCGAGGCGACGCCATAGCTGATACACCCGAACTAAAAGAGCTGCTCGGCGCTGTCGGCGTGGTCCTTACGCCGCTGCGGCCGGTGGGGATGTGTGATTTTTCGGGACAAAGGGTTGAATGTGTCGCTGAAGGTGGTTATGTTGATAAAGGCAAGAAGATTAAAGTCATCCACGTGGAAGGGACTCAATTGACTGTTCGTGTTATAGAAGAGAACTAAAGAAAGGAAAAAAAGATGAGTAATTTGATAAATACAATCCTGGCGGCAGAAAGCCCGGTAAGAGTTGTCGGAGTGGCGGTCTTAGTCGTTCTCGTACTGGTAGTATTGGGATTATTTTTGTTGTTTTTGAAGTTTTTCAGGTTATGGCTGCAGGCCAAATTGTCCCGGGCAGATGTCAAATTCTCCGAGCTTATCGGAATGTGGCTGCGAAAGGTCGATACGAGAACCATAGTTATAAGCAAGATAACCGCCGTTCAGGCGGGTCTGAGTCTAACGACGCGGGATTTGGAAAGTCATTATTTAGCCGGCGGGCGGGTGCCAAATGTAGTACGTGCATTAGTAGCTGCTGACAGAGCGAACATCGATTTGTCTTTGAAGACAGCGACTGCAATTGACCTCGCAGGTCGGGATATTCTTGATGCCGTTCAGACGAGCGTCAATCCGAAGGTAATTGACTGTCCCGACCCCAAAAAGGGCAAGGATACAATAGACGCCGTTGCCCAGGACGGCATTCAGTTGAAGGCAAAGGCGCGTGTAACGGTGCGTGCAAATATTCAACGATTGGTCGGTGGAGCAACTGAAGAGACGGTTATTGCACGTGTAGGCGAGGGAATTGTAACTACTATCGGCAGTGCGGTAACGTATAAGAACGTACTGGAAAATCCGGACAAAATCTCAAAGTCGGTTTTGGCCAAAGGGCTTGATGCCGGGACGGCTTTTGAGATTTTATCCATCGATATTGCGGATGTCGATGTGGGCGTGAACGTCGGGGCGGAACTGCAGAAGCACCAGGCCCAGGCAGATTTAGTTCGGGCACAGGCCGAGGCGGAAAAACGCAGGGCCATGGCATTTGCACGTGAGCAGGAAATGCGGGCGCTGGTCGTAGAGAACGAGGCAAGGGTGCCGCTGGCAATCGCCGAAGCTTTCCAGAAAGGCAATCTCGGCATTATGGACTACTATCGATTGAAAAATATAAATGCAGATACCGAGATGCGGGATTCTATCGCAAAACCAAAAAAACATGAGTAATTTATGAACTACTGGCTGGCACAATTAGTTCTGGCTGCCCGAAACAGCAACGAAGATAACACCTGGATGCAAATACTCGGGTTTGTGATACTGGCGATTTTCTATGCGGTCGGCAGTATCCTCAAAGCAAAAGCAAATAAGACCACGCCGAAAGGCAAAGAACAAGCACCCGGTAAGCCGGTGCGTAAACCGCCTGAAGATTTGATAGACCTTAAGATGCTTAAGCAGCTTTTTGGGCTTCCTGAAGAGGCCGAATCGAGCGGTCAACCCAGCCCTGAAGTGTCCAAGCCGCTCGTAAGGGTGATGCGCCCTGCCGTAGCCCGGCAGGCGGTTGTGTCACAAGTTCAGCCGAAGCTGGCAAAAGTTACTGTTGAAGCTGATGTGCCGCTCATCTCGGCGGAGCATCCCGCAACCGGAGCAGAAATACCACGGACAAAATATCTCTCTGAAATTTTGTCTGATTATAAAAATCCTGAAAGTCTGAGAAGGGCGATTCTGCATTACGAGATATTAGGTAAGCCGATATCTCTGCGGGCCCAATCAGAGCATATCATTTGACTTTGAGTTTTGAACAATTTCCTCGCTGGTGTGATTGTTTTAGAAACAATCAACGTCTCATAATATATGTTATGTTTCATTAAGCTTGGTTTTAGGCCAAATAGCCGAATTGCGTGTTTTGGGCCTTTTGTGCACTTATAATTGACTTTTGAGTGCCTGCGAAGCTGTGTCCGAAAGATTGTCCCACATAGCAGCAGCCCTGTCTAACAGGCCAAGGTTTTGAAGAACTATTGAAATGTTCACTGTAGCATCGGCGGAGGTGAAATTGTTATCCAGTGTGCGGTTGAGATTGATGAGCGACGATGCAAACTTGAGGCTATCACAATAAAGCAAGGCCGCTTTATAATGCAGCTCGAGAGTATCCTTATCGAGACGGTCTGGACCAGTAAGACACTCCAGTGCGCTCTGCCTCTGGCCGGTTTCGAACAGGCATGCCGCCAGCTTGCTCTTGGCCCTGGCATAGGTTGGGTTTATCTCCAAAGCGGTCTGCAGTAGCTTGGCAGCCTCATTTAGCTTTCCGACGCTCATCATTAGAACTCCGAGCCTATAATGCAAATCCGGATTTTGCGGACGGTTAGCGATTTGCTGCTGATGGATACCAATCACATCCTCAATCAGGTTAATTGAGTCATTCTCGATTAGGCTGATTGAGCCGTCTTCTTCGTGAGACTCAGGATTTATGACAAAATCTGTTTTGAACTGCAGGGTGGCTGTTTCGGCAAGCAGCAAGGAGCTGTTGGCGTCTATCGCCGCAGCCAGCGATAATGTTAGTAAGGCGCCCGAGACATTGCCGGCTGATTTTTGGCCAATTGCAAGTCCGATATACGCATCAACTATCTGGTCATTTATCTCAACTGCTCTATTAAATTGCTGGGCGGCGAGGCGCTCATCGTGCATCTGCAAATAGTGCGTTCCAAGCTTTATCGTCGCATCCAGGAAACCCGGGCAAAGGCGAATCGCGTCTTCATACCGTGAAACTGCCTCTGTTGTAGCGCCCAGCATACTAAGCACATCGGCGTATCTGACTAACAAATCCGCCCTGTCTGGCTGTGCTTCTATTAAATTTTCAAGCTGCTCGGCTGCCTCGTGAAGCTGGCCGTCGGCAATGAGCCCATCTAAACTATTATCATCAGCGTGAAAATTGTCCGGGTGTATTAAAATTGCGGTGTTAAATGTTTCAATGGCCTTTACATATTTGGCGCCGGCAATATATAAATGACCAAGCGCTAACAACGTTGGCAGGTCATCGGGATATTCGTTCCTTAACAGCTCATATTCGGCTGTGGTCTTTTCCAATTGGCCGTTTTTGAAATAAATGGCAGCCAGCCGTTGCCTGGGAAGCTGTAAATAGTTTTTGAACTTCAGACAATCCTGATAAAACTCCGCGGCTTCAGACTCTTTGCCGAGGCGCTCATAACAGTGCCCCAGTGCATAAAGAGCCATTGTATTGTTAGGCTGACGCGAATAGACAGAGTTTAACTCTTCGATGGCGGCGTCCAGCCGGTTTTGCTGCAGACACATTGCTGCCGATGCCAATCGCCCATATGTGCAGGAGGGATTTTCAAAAAGATACAGTCTTAGCTGCTCTTGGGCGGTGTCGAACTTTCTGGTGCCCATCAGCTCAATGATTTTATCTAACTGCTGTATCTGTGAAGATTCGTTGTTCAGCCAATGCCATATCAGCTCGGTTGTGTCGACCGTCATCCCCCTGCCGAGAATTTCAAGCAATCTGCTCATACACCCTCACAACTCAGTATTCAGTAAACCGATGTATTTCGCTCCACTGGCAAATATCGACTATCGCACCGCAATTGTTAACCCCCCGGCTGCCTAATTAAGCATATAAGTGTTGATTTTTCAGGGTATAAGTGGCGATTGTGTGTGGTGTAGGGATTATTGCGATTCTAATCCGGCACTCGTTGTGGCGGTGTCGAACAAAGCGGATTTACGGACTTTACCCCCCTGCTGTCCGCAAAACCCCTAAAGGCCGCAAATTCAAATCTATTCTGAGCCAAGTTTTGCTACCTGTGCCTGTTTTTCTATCTCGCTTAGGTAAGCTAATGTGCGTTCGAGTTTGTCGGTTATATGCTTTAACTTCAGCATTATTTTGACCCGTGTCATAAGCTCCAGTTTGTTCACTGGTTTGCTTAAAAAATCGTCCGTGCCCGAATCAATGCCGCGTTCAATATCGCCGAATTCGTTAAGCGCAGTTACCATTATTATGGGGATGTCACTGGTCTTGGGGTCGTTTTTTATTCTCTTACAGACCTCGAACCCGCTCATTTTGGGCATCATCACATCCAGTAGAATCAAATCAGGAGGATTGTTTCCTATAATCTCCAGCGCCTCCGGGCCGTCATGCGCAGGGACTGTCTCGCAGTCCACATCCTCAAGATAAGCCTGTAGCAGTTCAAGATTTTGCTGATTGTCGTCAACGACCAGCACTACCGGCGTTTTTTCTTTCTCTTTTCCTGGCTTTACTGGTTTCATAAGAAGCTGCTCCTATTATTTTTTCAAGGCCTTTAAAATTGCTGTGCAGAAAGCCGGTAAATCATCCGGTTTGCGGGATGTAATCAAATTGCCGTCAACGACACACTCGGTATCCATATATTCAGCCCCTGCGTTTTTGACATCATCTTTAATTGACATAAAACAGGTAGCTTTCCTGCCGTTATAGATTTTCGTGCTGCACAACAGCCATCCGCCGTGGCAGATAGCCGCTATGACTTTGCCAGCATTTACCATATTGTTTGCGAATTTTATAACATCCGCACTTCTTCGCATAAAATCCGGGGCAAAACCGCCCGGCACAATCATACAGGCATAATCGCCGGCGTCGGCTTTGCCGGCCGCGACATTCGAAACGCAGGGATAGCCCTCTTTCGAATGGTATTCTTTTTTTGCCTCTACTGCAACGAAATCGACCTCAAACCCCCCTTCCCTGAGCCGGTAGTAAGGGTACCAGACTTCGAGAACCTGGTACATTTCGTCAACCATAATAGCTATCTTCTTTGGTGCCATTTTTAACTCTTCTTTCTGTTGCCCCCCTACTCTTGTCTTCGGCAGGAAGACGCGGAGGGAAATGCAGGGGGCAGCAACTCTGCCTGCGATTAAAGCATCTGAACAAGGATATGTCAACCCTGACTATCAGTTTTCTTCCCCCTCCAAACGGTGCGTGGTGTGTTGGAAAATCAATATATTATTCGAACGCCGAGGTTGACAATTTCCCTTGAGATATTATAATATGTATATGTAAGAGTTTATTTTTACAAGTCTTAGAGTAAAAAATGACTGCGAAACAAGACCCGAATCCTGATAATGAGCCGGCGTTAAACAAGTTCTTCAGGGTTGCTATCAAAACTAAGGCGAGCGACCTGCACTTGAAGGTCGGCCAGCCGCCTAAATTGCGTATTCAGGGAGTGCTGAAAGACACCACCGGCGAAGTAATGACCGAAGAGGGAATGAAACAGCTTGTCTTCGAGATACTAAGTCCTGACCAGAAGGAATCTTTCCTTAAGACCGGCACCCTCGATTTCGCACATGAAGTCGGCGATGAAGACCGATTCCGGGTAAACGTGTTTCGCCAGCGGAACGTGATTAGTCTCGCAGCAAGGCGGGTAAGTGCTGAAATCCTGCCGTTTGAGGGGTTGAACCTGCCCCCTATACTGGAAAAAATAAGTGATAGCAAGCATGGGCTGATCCTTACAGTAGGTCCTACCGGTTGCGGCAAAACCACGACAGTTGTGGCGATGTTAGACCACATAAACCGCACCCGTCCCTGCCATATAGTTACAGTTGAAGACCCCATCGAATATCTGATTAAGGACAAAAAAGCAATCGTATCGCAAAGAGAAATAGGCATTGACGTAGAAGATTATGATAAGGCCTTAAAATATCTGATGCGACAGGACCCTGATGTAATCTATATCTCCGAAATACGCGATTGCAATGGCGTAATAGCTGCGATGAGGGCTGCGGAAACCGGTCATCTTGTTTTTGGAACAATACACTCGTCAAGCGCCTCTCACGCTGTGCAGCGACTTTTAGACCTCTTCCCTCAAAACGAAAGAGCCCTGGCAAGACAAACTTTGAGCTTGACTATTATGGCCATCGTTAGTCAGGTATTGTTGCCGAGCATCAGGGAGGGCGTTGGCAGGATACCAGTTGTTGAGATTCTTCTTGCAAACCCATCTGTCAGAAAATTGATTGCCGATGGACGCGAGGCCGATTTGCCGAACGTTATACGAAACTCGAAGGAAGAAGGTATGCAGGATATTACGGATAATCTCGTTAAATTTATAATGGACGGAAGCATCGAGCCGAAAGAGGCATATAAGTATGCGCCAAATGTAGAAGAATTAAAAATGGCGTTAAAGGGTATCAGGACCGATACTACCGGTATCTTGTGATTATAATGTACTACATTTTCGTAATGGAGTGTTTTTTATGATAGGTGCATCGATGACCGCTGTTGAATACGGCGGCTATATATCTATAGTTAAGTTTGTCATCTTTTTGCTTTTGTTTTTTCCGTGGCTGCCGTTGGTTACTTGGGTATTTCAGGATGCCAAGAACGTTGGAACAAAAGAGGTTTTTTGGACGGCTGTTGTTTTTGGCGCCGGAGCCGCAGCGGCAATAATTTGGCTCGTTACGCCTGTTTTCATTATCGGTATACTGTTTTACCTGATTGCTGTAGCGGCGGCTTCTGTCAGTTATGTAATGCACCGCAATGCCAGAGTTCCGGAATTTAATCGAGTCCTGACTGTAGAACATATCAAGGGTTTATTTACCAGTAAGGAAAAAAAACTCGCAATCCTCGAAGATTTTATTTTTATAACGGCCAATAACAATGAGGTTCCTTTTCCAGAACCCAAAACGCCGGAATTCTTCGGCTATAAAACAGCTTATGAGATTCTCAAAGATGCTATCTGGAAAAGGGCCAGCGACGTTGTGTTTTCCTCAACCCAGCAGAATTACAACGTAACTTACTACGTTGATGGTGCTGCTTTGAAACAGCCGGATATAGCTAAAAGCAGTATGGAATATTTCAGCCGCTTTCTAAAAAATCTTGCTGATTTGGACCCGGAAGAAAAGCGAAAACCGCAAAGAGGCAAGTTCAGAACCAACCAGGACAAAAAAAATATCGAATGGGAAATAACCACTGCAGGTTCAACCGCGGGCGAGCAAATCAGACTTAAGCAAATGACCAAGCAGAGTCTAACGAAGCTGGCTGAAATAAACCTGATGCCCGAACAATACGAACAGCTCAATACTATCCGCGACGCCAAACAAGGTCTGTTTATCGTAGCCGGCACCAAGAAAAGCGGTGCGACAAGCACTTTTTACGCACTGCTCAGAAATCATGACCCATTTATGTACAGCATAAGCACCCTTGAAAGACAGCCTGCCGTGGAACTGCCGAATATAACTCAAAATATCTTCGCGCTCAGCGATACCGGAACGACTACATACGCCAAAAGGTTGCAGGCGATGGTAAGGATGGAGCCGGACATCGTTGGTGTCGCTGAATGCACGGACAGCGAAACGGCCCAAATCGCCTGTACTGCCGCCAAAGACGGCAAAATCGTATATGTCGTACTCGAGGCGGATGACGTAATACGGGCAATCGGAAAATGGATGAAACTGGTCGGTAACAGGAATCTTGCTGCCGATACCCTTTTGGGCATAAGTAACCAGCGCCTCCTCAGAAAGCTTTGTGACCAGTGCAAACAGGCATATGAACCTAATAAAGAGCTGCTTAGAAAGTTCAATATCCCCGCGGACAAAACAAAAGTGCTTTATCGTGCCGGCAAAGTGCAGTATGACAAACGCGGAAGGCCTTCGACCTGTGAAAATTGTCAGGGGACAGGTTTTGTCGGAAGGATGGGCGTGTTCGAAATCATAATGATGAATGACGAATTAAGAAACGTCATAAAACAGTCAAAGTCGCTGTCAGAAATCAGTACAGCGTTCAGACGGGCTAAAATGCTTTATTTGCAGCAACAGGCGTTGAGAAGGGTCATTGCCGGTACAACCGCGATAGACGAAATGATCAGAGTGCTCGCAGCCTCTGAAAAATCAAAAACAACAAAACCGGAACAATAATAAAGACTGAAAATTTCAGACGTGATTATCTAATTCATCGTTGATAACTTGGAGATATTGTAATGGGCAGTTTACTTGTGTTGTTGATTATTTTAGGGTGTGTCGTTTATCTGTATCTGAAAGGCACGCTGGTTAAATCGTTTGCTATGGTGATAGTATCTATTTGCGCAAGTATAGTTGCCTTCGGCTACTTCGAGCTTTCGGGGAATTTTTTAATCGGCCGCAAAATCCTTGTGTCGTGGGCATACCCGCTCTCATTTATACTGCTGTTCGTTTTGGTTTTTGCCATACTTCAGACAATCGCCAGCCAGCTGACTCTCAAGCCGGTTGACTTGGGATTTCTGCCGGAGCGCATCGGACGCGTTATTTGCGGGATTCTCCTGGGGCTTATGGTGTCCGGAGTTTTGCTCGCGACCGTCGCGATGGCGCCTTTATCGCCGAAATATCCCTATCAGCGTTTTGATGTAACGAACCCCGACGCCGAAACCCCCAAAAAGGTATTGCCAAATGCCGATGGTTTTGCAACAGGATGGTTTAATATCATAAGCAGCGGCAGCTTTAGCGGCAAAAGAAGTTTTGCAACTATGCACCCGGCTTTCATCGACCAGCTCTTCCTGAACCGGCTCGAAATCAATAACAGAGTTCCGGTTATCGCTGTCCCCGACGCAATAGAAATACCGAAGATAGCTGTTTGGCCGGCTCCCGAAGACCTGAAGGACTCCGAGGGAAATCCGATACAGCCGAAAAGCGGTCATACCCTTACAATCATAAGGGTGGGGATGGTCGCTTATGCAATAATCCCATTTACGCCTTCTCAGTTAAGAGTGATTTGCAAAGAGAAAGAGGCAAGTGATGATAAGGACCAGCTCGCCGGAAAAGGGGAAAATATTTATCCTGTTGGATATATGAAGACGGTGGACGAGTTGCGGATAAGAAAATTAGTCGACCATATAGACATAAAAAAAGCCGATATCTCAGGCAGAATGAAGGAAATCGATTTTGTTTTTTATGTCCCCGATGGTTTTAAACCCGTCCTGGTCGAGTATAAGCAAAATTGTGTCAGGCAGATACCGCAGTCTGCGGTTGTATCGGCTGAGCAGGCCCCGTCGATAGTGCCCTTTGAGAAACCACCGGAACCGGTAAGGGTTTCTGAACCTAATAAGCCTGTGGAGCAGCCAAAATCCCCTTCCCTGCCTGCTTCTTCTGCACAACCCGGCCCGCGCGATGCTAATAAATAGAGCGGCCGTGACATCCCGAAAACTTCAGGGCGAAAATGATGTGTAGCTGTATGCTCTGTTGTTTTTAAGGATTGTGTACTGCCGCTGCCGGCTTCAGGAGCAAACGACCAATTCTTCTTCCAGATTCAGCTCCATCAGGTGTTCGAGATAACTGTACAAATCTTCCTCCGAAAAATCGGCGAGGAATTCCGGCTTGGCGCTTCTGTTGATTTCACAAATGCGGTCTATCAATTCCCTTTTACTCATACACGCACATCCTTAAAAACTATTGTTCCTCAACTTACCGAAATATCGGCTGGCTTGTCTTTTTTCCTTTAGCCTGTCTCTGGCTCCCCGCCAAACGCCCTATAACCCAGGGCCACTATATAACTGTGCCGCTTTTCTTTAGCCCACAACATATAGCTCAATCGGACAAACTGGTTTCATCACATCTTTCAATGTCCAATAAAATCACCTTCGCCGCCGGCTTATCCAGTTGCAAAAAAATTTACTAATTCTCTATTTTTTTACGCCCCGCCGCGCTTTACTTCATAAGGCGAAATAGCGGAGTTGAGCTTTATATCACTTATTGTGTAACATCTCAGAATGCCAAAAAATAGCTTGCCCTCTATGTCAAAATTATTGTATTATTATTTGTTTTAACGAAAACCTGAAAAATAGGTCTTTTTGGAGGTTCAAAAGTGACAGCTATAGGCGACATTCGCAACATTGTTCTTTTAGGGCACGGTGGTAGCGGCAAAACCTCTCTTACCGAGGCTATGCTGCATACTACCGGCGCAACAAACCGCCTCGGCAGCGTTGATGACAAAACCAGCATCTGCGATTATTACGACGAGGAAAAGGAGCATCAGCATTCTATCACATCAGCTATTGTTCATACCAGCCACCGCGGCAAACTGCTCAATATCATCGATACCCCGGGCTATCCTGATTTCGTAGGCCCAGCCATCAAATCGATATCCGCCGCCGAAATCGCAGTTATCGTCGTTAGCGCTTCGGCAGGCATCGAAACGAATACCCGTAAACTCTTCGAATCGGCTGCAGCCGCCAATATGCCGCGGGTCTTCGTCATTAATAAAATCGATGCCGAAAATGCTGACCTTCCCGCCCTTCTCAAGGCCATTCAGGAAACTTTCGGCCCACAGTGTCGTTGCGCCAACCTTCCTGCTGCGGACAAGGCCTCAGTAATCGATTGCATCGAAAACAAAAGCGGCGAATCACCCCTGGGCGATGTTGCTCAGGCGCATACTGATTTAATAGAAAGCGTCATTGAAGCCGACGACCAGCTTATGGAAACTTATCTCGGCGGCGGGGAAATATCCGCCGAAAAAATAGCTTCTGTTTTCGTAAAGGCCCTCAAGGCCGGAACTGTTACGCCCGTTCTTTTCACAAATGCTCGCAAAGAAATTGGAGTGACCGAGCTTCTCGATTTTATTGTAAAATACGCGCCATCCCCGCTCGAAGCTGACCCTGCTCAGCTTAAAGCTGGTGAAAACGTAACAGCCCTCAAACCCGATCCAGCGGCTCCGCTGGCAGGGATGGTGTTTCGCATCGGCTTTGACCCCCGCTCAAATATGAAGTATTCCGCCGTCCGTATCTTCAGCGGAACGGTTAAATCGGATACTAATCTTATCCGCAATGATGAGAAAAAAGGCATCCGCGCAGGCCACATCTTAAAATCGCAGGGCGGCGAAAACAAAGAAATCGAAACCGGCCAGGCCGGTGACATCATAACCATCGCCAAAGCTGAGGAATTTAAAATCGGCGACCTCATTCACGACGGCAAAGTCGCCGGAAAATTCGACACCCCCGCCGTGCCTGAGCCGATGTTCTCGCTGGCCCTTGAGCTGTCAGCAAAAGGCGACGAGCAAAGAATCAGTGCAGCACTGGAAAAACTATGCGAGGAAGACCCTTGCCTTAAGGTTACACGCGACCAGCAGACGAATGAACAGGTTGCCAGCGGCCTCGGCGACCTCCACCTCCGCATAATGCTCGAAAAACTGGAGAAACGCTTCAAGCTCATAGTAACTGGAAAAGAGCCCAAGATTCCTTACCGCGAGACAATCTCGACAAAAGCCGAAGGACATTACCGCCATAAAAAGCAGACCGGCGGCGCGGGTCAGTTCGGCGAAGTTTACCTGCGGGTAGAGCCCGCCCCGCGAGGCTCAGACCCGTCTCTCGATTATAAATGGGACATTTTCGGTGCCTCAATCCCGGGCCAGTTCGAGCCTGCTGTTCAAAAAGGCGTCGTCGATGTAATGCAGAGGGGCGTCGTCGCAGGCTTCCCGATGCAGGATATAAAAGTCTCCGTCTACGACGGCAAATACCACCCTGTTGACTCAAAGGAAGTCGCATTCCGAGCGGCGGGAAAAGGTGCCTTTATGGATGCTGTTTCCAAGGCAAAGCCAGTTTTGCTTGAGCCGATTGTCAATATGGAAGTTACCATCCCGGCCGAGCATATAGGCGATATCACAGGCGATTTGTCCTCAAAAAGAGGAAGAGTAATAGGTCAGGACATGCTCGCGGGAAATTTCATCGTTATTAAGGCTCAGGTCCCGCTTTCCGAGGTTACGCAGTATAATAGCCAGTTAAAGAGCGTAACCGGCGGACGGGGCAGCTATTCGATGACGCTAAGCCGATATGAGGTTGTGCCGGGCAATGTCCAGCAGCAGATTATCGCTCAATACGGCAAAAAGAAAGAAGTAGAAGAGCAATAACCTATTGAAAGGATAATAACATGTGTGGTACTTGTGGATGCAGAAGCGGCAAAAAAGCAAAGCCGAAAAAGAAAAAAGCAAAATCCAAAAAGAAATAATTTAGTCGTTAGTCGATAATCTCTGGTTGTTAGCAGGTCAAGGGGGTATGTCTTTTCGTAACTATCCATATTTCAATCAAAAGCGCAGATAGTTAGACACCCAAAACAGGGATTTTATAATTTTTTTTACTTCTTTAATCACAACGGTTTAACTCAAAACCGCACATCTTAAAAAGCCCTAATTTTCGCATCAAACGCGCAAGTCCGTTCAATTATAGGAGGTGGTCTATTTATGGAATGTACTATGAAAAAGCAAAAATTTTACTTTGTCCCTTTGTGCCTTTGTGGCTCAAGTTCAATCAATCAAAAACAACAAATTATGCAAAACGAACCCAATTTAGGACAAAGTCAAATTTCTTATAACACCAGTGAAAACAATAGGTTATATCGAAAAATTCAAATTGGACACTTGGTCAAAACGAACCCAAACGAACCCAATTTTAAACAGGGTAAGCGTGGGCAGCAATCGAGAATCTTTGCTTCGCTTCGAGAGGAATTTTTAGGTGCAGATTGCCTAAGTTAACAAGAGGAAAATCAAAAATCGAAAAGCAAAATTGTAGAGCCGCTTCGCGGGGATTTTTTTATCACGTATCAAAAGATTATGCGGGAAATTTCGGTGTTGTAAATGAGAACAGTTAGGTTAGAATAGTAAAACAAGAAAAAAAGAGGAATTATAGCGGGACGAAAAAATGATAGAAAGGAGGCTTGCATGATTAAGAATCCTGATGAAGTGGTGGTTGACTGGGCAAAAATTATTGCCGGCTGTCTTGATGAGCAGACAATAAGAGAAATTCTGCCGACTTACTTAGAGGAGAGCAGAGCACATTTTAAGGCACTTGTTTCCGCGGTCGACACATCTAATGCGAAAGATGTCAAACTGCATGCTCATGCGATAAAAGGTGTGGGTAGAAACCTGGGAGATATCCGCTTGTCTGAGGCGGCCTGGCCGCTTGAAACTGCGGCTGCAAAGGGAGATTTGTCGCAGGCCCAGGAACTACTGAAAAAGGTAGCAGATGAGTTTGAGAAATTTGAGAAATTTGTCTCAAGGCCGGATTGGATAGATATAGCGAAGGAAAAAGCAGCCTTTGAAACGAAAGCTTAGCAATTGAGACCAGCAAAGCCGGCGGGCAAGTAAAGGCCGTCCTTGTCCCGATGGGATAGCCGGATAGAAAATCGGGAATCGAAATTTGAAAGTTGAAAGGCTGCGCTGCGAGGGGCAGGGCAAGTATTTATTATTTAACGCGTGTGACGTAGAGGCCTGTTCGAGTATCGACGCGGATGAGTTCTCCCTGCCTGACAAACGCGGGAACCTGTACGACTACGCCGGTCTCGAGAGTGGCCGGTTTAGTCTGGCTTTGTGCGGTCGCACCTTTGATTTCCGGTGCCGTATCGACGACCATCAAATCGACGGTGTTCGGCAGCGTGATGAGGACAGGCTTTCCCTCGTAGGAATCTATTACTACCTGCATATTCGGCTTGAGGTATTTCAGGGCGTCACCAAAAACAGCGTCATTGAGGGTAATCTGGTCGAAAGTCTGCAAATCCATAAGTACGTGCTCTGAAGCATTCGAATAGAGGTATTCGTAGGATTTTTTTTGGAGTTCGATTTCTTCGAGAATCTCTTCGGAGCGGACACGGATATTCTGGATTAAGCCATCGGCAATGTTTTTCATCTTTACCTGATAGACCGCCCCGCCCTTACCGAGTTTGACGTGTTCGAAATCAATGATTGTATAGAGCTTGCCGTCGACCTTGATGGCCTGGGCTTTTTTCATTTCTGATGCTTTCATTGGTACTTTGCCTATTCCTAAACTATTTTATTCCGAGTTTTCGCCTAAGAGCCCGCAAGTTGACGACATCTTCCTTGTTGTAGGCCAATAACTTCCGGAGGGCCTGGCTGTTATTGTTATTGAGATAATCATACCACAACGAGACGGCCATAGAGCCGTCGACGCCTTTGAGATGCCTTTGTATGCCCAAAAGCCTCTCGACGACTTTGAGGCCGCCTTTTAAGTTTTGCCGCCAGCATTCGTACATCAAATCCGTGTGCCTAAAGCTGCCCTTGAGGTTTATCCTGAACTTGGTTTCGATAAAAGGGAGGTCAAAACGGCTGCCGTTGTAACTGTAAATCTCATCAACGCCTTTGAGGAGTTTGAGCAGTTTTTTTTCGGACAAGTCATCTTCAATGAGCTGGATAGTCCGGCATTTTCCGGCCTTTTCAAGGGCAATGCCAATTACCGTTAAATCGCAGTCATAGCAACTAAAGCCGGTAGTTTCGATGTCAATATAGGCGCGATATTTCATTTTATTACTTTATCACTTTATAACTTTATAGGCCAGCCCCCGCGGGCGCTGCTTAGGGCAGGTGTTTTTCGCTCTCAGCGAGATCGGCTGCTGAGGATAAAATACCTTAAAGCCAAACGAGGGTCAAGGAGCCGATATAATTATTTTATATTTATGTTGCATTCCGGCGGGTGTTGTGGTACGGTGACTATTCAGTTGGGTTTATTCTCACGTCTCTCAGGAATATTCTCTTAACCAATACGAGAGGCAGATTTTACGGCCATTGAAGGCCAAAGGAGTTTTTAGTGAGTACAGGTACAGTAAAATGGTTTAACAGCAGCAAAGGATTTGGATTTATCAGCCCCGATGGTGGCGGCGAGGATTTGTTCGTCCATCACTCAGAAGTCAAGGGCGTCGGTTACGCCAATCTTGATGAAGGCCAAAAGGTCGAATTCGTGGTCGGAGAGGGCAGAAAAGGTCCATGTGCGACTAACGTAATCCCCGGCTAATTCAAAGCGATGTTCCTAAAAAACCAAAGGGCTCCGTTTTAAGGCGGAGCCCTTTTAATTTGCGCTGTGATAGGGATAGGTTAAGGCAATTTTACCAGTTCATACAAGCCGTGGCCTGTGTCGCGCAGTCTGCCCTGCCTGCACAATTCGTTCCAGACCTCCTGCGGAAACTGGCTTGGCGGCTTTATGGCAAAAACACCCGTAGGCCCGCCCGAAAGCGCGCCGCGTCCGAGGCGCGAATCGTCATCGAGTGCAGTGAGTTTGAGGCGTTTCTTGAACGCTTTCAAAGCACTTTTGAGTACTTCCGGCGTTATGCCGCCGCCTTGCTCCTGCTGCTGGTTTTCTGTCATATTATCTGCCTCTGCATTATTGCTGCGAATTATAAACTAATCGCCTGAGTCAATGTGTCGCGGTTATTGTCGAGCCATTCGGCTTTGCGCTGAATCATTTTGAGGAAATCGAGGCCTGAGAAGTTGCCGAAGTAGCCGGTCGCGGCTACGGGCAGGATGGCCTCGGCTATCATCGTCTCAATCATTAAATCGAGCAGTGAATTCAACCGGTTTTCGTCAAGGGCGATTACCTCGCGGTAGCCATTTAGGAACTGCACGAGCTTGGCCTGGTCGAGATAATCGGGCCAATCGACAGGATTGGGACGGTTTCCCACAATCGAAAATTGCAGCATACCATTGGCAAGGTCGGTAACGGGCGAAGCGATTTTGACCGAATCGAAGTCGAGCAGCGCAATCATCTGATGCTTGGAAAAGAGCATATTGCCGGGGTGCCAATCACCGTGGACGATTTGCTCCGGCCAGGAGTCGAAGCCAAGCTCGCTAACGTGAACGCTGGATTCGTTGTAAATGGCCATCAATGTTTCGGCAGTTCTATTTAATTGTTTGTCCCGCCCGGCCGCCTTTTCGGTTCCGGCTGTTTTCAGATGTGTGCGGACGATTGAAGAATCGTGGAAGCTGCTTCCGGGGGGTTTCCATTCCTGGGCGAAGTCAGCTAAATCTCGATGGAAGTTTGCCAATTGTCGGCCTGTGTCGGCGGTTGCTTCGGCGGAGCCGTCATAGCGGAAGCCGGTGATGAACTCGAAAAGCTCGTAGATGTGGTTATTCAGATGCAGGATTGTATTTTTCTCGTCGCAAGTTGCCACAAGTGGCGCGAGCGGGAATTCCATCTCTGAGAGGCGGGACTGGATTGCATGGGCGAAAGCAACGTGGTAGAGGTCGTCTTTGCCTTTGGGTCGGCGTTTCAACAGGAATTTACCACGTTCGGAGGTAACGACCAGTTTCGGCGCGCGCCTGCTGCCGGCTGGAAGCGGCTTTGCCCGATGGATTACGCCAACGTCGTAGTGGCTGAGGACTTGGGCCAGCTCCTCGGAAGAAAAATTTGCACCGCCTCTGGGCATAGGATTTTTTGCTCCACACTGCGGCTAACGTACCAAAAGGAAAATGATAGCTAAAAGCAATATCGCCGCTACTGCTCCGAGGACCAATGTCGCAATTTTGTAATGGGCTATGGCGAGGACATCTTCTTTGAAATGTTTATCTTCCGCTTTGAGGGCCGCTCCTTTTTCGAGCTGACCGAGCACGGAGACATCGAACCTTTTGTGAGCCCTAATAGGAGGCAGGCCGTCGCGAACGGCCTCTAAATCTGTCAGCAGCTCCTCAACGTTGTTGTATCGGTCTTCTTTGCGCTTGGCCAT
Organism: Phycisphaerae bacterium; assembly: GCA_028714855.1. Taxonomy (NCBI): domain Bacteria; kingdom Pseudomonadati; phylum Planctomycetota; class Phycisphaerae; species Phycisphaerae bacterium. The sequence continues at coordinate 25,807 of JAQTLP010000007.1, forward strand.
CATAACCTCGATTACTTCGGATGTCCCTGCGGAAAGCTTTGTGTTTATATGGTCGGGCGGAATCAGCTCATCCCGGAGGTGCTTTCTCATTACCTCCGCGGGATCATCAGCCATAAACGGGACACGACCTGTTACCATATGATAAAAAGTCGCTCCGAGGCCGTAAATATCCGCCCTGCCGTCGATGTCGATTTTGCCACGGATTTGTTCTGGAGCGATGTAATACGGCGTGCCATACGCTTTGCCTGCCTCGGTTTGAGCGGCTTCGATGTCTGTCGTCTCGCGTGCCAGACCCATATCGGCGAGCTTGACTACGCCTGCGGGGTTTATCATTATGTTCTTCGGCTTGACGTCGCGGTGAATCAAGCCGCACGAATGGGCGTGCTGAAGCGCATGAGCAACCTGAATGACTATATCCAGCGCCTGGTCCTCTTTAAAGACTTTGCCAGCGGCCAAATCATCGTGCAGAGTTTTGCCTTCGACGTACTCCATTACGAAGTAGTAGTACCCCCCTGCCTCACCGACGTCAACGGCCTGGACGATATTGTTATGATTGAGCTTTCCGGCGGCCCGACCTTCTTTGAAGAAGCGTTCGACATATTCGGGGTTTCCACTAAAGCGCTTTGGCAGGACTTTTATCGCGACGGTGCGGTTGAGGCTCAATTGCAGGGCCTTATAGACGACCGCCATTGCACCGGCGCCGAGTTTGCCGAGTATTTTATAGCCTGGAATCTGGTGCGCGACTACCTTGGTTTCCTTGATGCTTTTGCCTAACCTTTCGGCCTGGTTCGGCGTGATATAGCCAAGGTTCACCATAAGGTCTTTGAGGACTACGGGATTGATTTTACTGCGGGATTGCAGCTCCTCGAGCGAACGGCGCAGCTCCGCGTCTGTGCACAGGCCCTGCTCGACCGCCATTTTGCCAAACATTGTATCGTAACTTGTTTCGTTTGTTGTCATTAACCGTCCTGGTCTTTACAACAAATATATGCTTAAAACCGTTAATTATGTTTTATATGGGACTTTTGTCAAAGAAAATAACAATAAAAAATATAAAACCTCATTTAAAATCGACCTTTTAAGCCTGTGAGATTAGCGGTTTTTCCGGCGTGGTATTTACAGGTTTAGGGTTGACTTGGCGTTAAATACGGCTAAACTGTTGTCTTTCTAAAATTGGTGTGAGCAAAACAGTAACCTTCGAGGAGCCAATAAGTGGCGTATAATTGCGTAGTTCTTATAAAACAAGTTCCTGATACCAAAAGGATTATAGGTAAGGCGATGAACGATAACGGGACGGTCAATCGTTCTTCGCTGTCGGCGATTTTCAATCCAGAAGATCTTAACGCGCTCGAGTTCGCGCTGCAGATTAAGGACAAATTCGGCGGCAAAGTAACGGTCATCACGATGGGCCTGCCGGCGGCTGGCGCGATTCTTCGAGATTCGCTTTACCGCGGAGCTGATGAGACGATTTTGGTGACTGACCCGAAATGCGCCGCGAGCGATACATTGGCGACCAGTTATATTCTTAGTTGTGCGGTCAAAAAGATTGACTATGACATAGTTCTTTGCGGCAGGCAGGCGATTGACGGCGATACGGCGCAGGTCGGTCCGCAGCTTGCGGAAAAGCTTGGCGTTCCGCAGATTACTTATGTCGAAGAGCTTGTCGAGCTTAAGGACAAAACCATAACGGCCCGCCGGAGTATCGGGGCAGGCTGGCAGCAGGTCAGGGTGAAATTGCCGGTGCTTTTGACTGTTACCGCAGAGGCAAATGAGTCGAGAGTGGCCGCAGCGAAAAAAATGATGAAGTATAAAAATGCACGAACGCCTATCGAGGTCGAGCAGAAAATCAAGGCTGAGAACGCAGAAGCGGCCGAGGCGGATATTAAGAAACTTGCTGAATACAAATGCAAGGAATTAGAGGAAAAGGGCCTGCTGATTAAGCAATGGAACCTGGATTTTGTAGGGGCCGATTTGAAGTGGTGCGGGCGAAACGGCTCGCCGACGAAAGTGCACCGGATTCAAAGCGTGGTTTTGGCGACGAAAGAGACGAAAAATATCGAGCCGAGTGACAAAGGCATTTCGGATATGGTACACGAATTGATTGAGGACAAGATAATAGCGTAACATTATGATAGACGTAAATAGAAAAGGCGAGGTTTGGGTATTTGCTGAGCAGCATGGCGGGCACCTGGAAGATACGCCGATCGAACTGATGAGTAAGGCCCGGCGGCTGGCTGATACATTAGGCGTAAAATTGGCTGCGGCTGTTTTAGGCGATGGAGTCAAAGACATAGCTGCAAAACTAATACATTACGGAGCCGACAAGGTTTATCTGGCGGAGCATCCCCTGCTCGATGTGTACCAGACGAACAGCTACGCGAAAGTAATATTCGATTTGATACACAAGCATAAGCCGCAGATTGTGCTTTACGGCGCTACCCCTGCGGGACGTGATTTGGCGCCGCGGGTCGCAAGCGCAGCGAAAGCGGGACTTACGGCGGACTGCACAGATTTGCAAATCGGCGACCACGAAGCCGCGAACGGCGATAGCCATAAAAATTTGTTGTTTCAAATCAGGCCTGCCTTCGGCGGGAACATAATCGCGACAATCATAAATTACGACCGCTGGCCGCAAATGGCTACCGTCCGCGAGGGCGTGATGCAGATGCCTGAGCCGGACGTCAATCGCAAGGGTGAGATTATTGCGGAGAAGGTGCAAGTCTCACAGGAGGATTTGCCGCTTGAGATTCTCGAAGAGCACAAACGGCCGAAGAAGGTCAACCTCAAGGCGGCGAGGATAATCGTTACCGGTGGAGCGGGCGTAGGCAGCAAGGACAATTTCAAACTCATCTGGGATTTAGCAAATTGCTTAGGTGCGGCGCCGGCGGCCACCAGAGCGGCGGTCGATTTGGGTTTTATTGACAGCGACCATCAAGTAGGACAGACCGGCACGACCGTTCGGCCGAGTTTGTATGTCGCGGTAGGGGTCAGCGGCGCGATTCAGCATCAGGCGGGAATGTCCGGCAGCCAGAAAATTATCGCAATTAATAACGACCCTGCTGCTCCTATTTTCCAGATCGCGCATTTCAAAGTCGTAGGTGACCTGAATGTTATTGTGCCGAAAATTATAAAGGCGCTTAAAGAAAAGAGCATTAAAGAATAGAAGATGGTAAAGAATGGCTAATTTTTACAGAGACAACGACGACATACAATTTTTGTTCAGGCATATTGACCTGAACAAACTGGCGGAGCTTGCCGAAGAGGGATTCAAGTTCGCAAACGAATTTGACTATGCTCCGACTGATGCCAGCGAGGCAATAAAAAATTACGATATGGTCCTCGATTCGGTGGGACAATTAAGCGGCGATTTCATTGCTCCGCGAGCCGAAGGCGTTGACCGCGAGGGCAATACCCTTAACGAAGACGGCACGGTTACGTACGCAAAAGGGATAAGTGAGTCTCTCGAAAAACTTGCGAAGGCCGATGTGATGGGTTTTACGCTGCCATACAGGTTCGGCGGCCTGAACTTCCCGAACCTTGTTTATTCTATGGCCATCGAGATTGTCTCCCGCGCTGATGCGGCGCTGATGAACATCTTCGGTCTGCAGGGAATAGCCGAGACAATAAACGCTTTTGCCTCGGAAGAAATTAAGCAGCGGTATTTGCCTGACTTTTCCGCAGGCAAGGTCACAGGTGCTATGGTATTGACTGAGCCTGACGCTGGTTCGGATTTGCAGGCGGTCAAAGTTTCGGGACACGATACAGAGACAGAAAAACCGGCCACGGTCTATCAGGACGCGCAGGGTAATTGGTTCGTGCGCGGGGTAAAAAGATTCATAACAAACGGCTGCGGCGAGATTCTGCTTGTATTGGCCCGCAGCGAGCCGGAGATTTCCGATGGCAGAGGCCTGAGCTTGTATCTCGTCGAGCGAGGTCCGTGGGTAAAAGTTCGCCGGTTGGAAGATAAGCTGGGGATTCACGGCAGCCCGACGTGCGAATTATTTTTCAAAGACGCTCCTGCCAAGCTAATCGGCGAACGCCAGCGAGGCCTTATAACGTATGTTATGAGCTTAATGAACGGCGCCCGCATCGGTATTGCAGCTCAATCGCTCGGTATCGCGGAAGCTGCCTTTAGGGTCGCTCGCGATTACGCCTCTACGCGAAAGCAGTTCGGCGTAGTTATTGAAAAGCTGCCGGCCGTCCGCGACATGCTCATCGATATGAAAATAGCTGTCGAAGCGGGTCGCGCCTTGCTGTATGAAACATCCTGCGTCGTTGACCAGAGTATCATCTGTGAAAAGCGAAAAGAATTGAACCCCCCTACCGACAAAGAGCAGTTAAAGCAGCTGCGTGAGCAATCCCGCAGGCTCGACCGCCTTGCCTCAATGCTTACCCCGATGAGCAAGTACTACTGCTCCGAGATGAGCAACGAGGTTGCTTACGATTCGATTCAGGTCCTCGGCGGCAGCGGTTATATGCGTGACTATGCCTGTGAACGGCACGCCCGCGACGCCAGGATTACGACGATATACGAAGGGACGAGCCAACTGCAGGTTGTAGCTGCGGTTCGCGGGGTCTGCAGCGGGACAGCCGAGAAATTTTTTGTCGAGCTTGCCGGGAAAGAGTATGACCCTCAATTGAAAGACCTGCTCGAGAAACTATCCGCAGGGACGGAGCAATTAAAGGACGCCATCGCTTTTGTTAAAGCAAACGGCAACGAATATATGGACCTCTGCGGCAGAGCCCTTGTCGATATCGCGATAGATTTGATTAACGGCTATTTATTCTGCAGTCAGGCCTCTACTTGTGTTGATATGCAGCTTGCAGGCGACTCATCATCTATGAAGGTGCGCAAGGCGGAGATTGCCAGAAGATATATCACCAAAAATGCGCCGAAGATTGCGGCTTTGGCGGAATTGATTAAGATGGGGGACAAATCCACGTTTACAAAATACGAAGCGATGATAGGACCTGTACCAACCGAATGAGGAGGGGACAATGCTTCGGGCTGTTATATTCGATTTCGACGGGGTGATAACGGATTCTGAGGTTTTGCATCTTCGGGCCTTTAATAAGGTGCTGGCCCAATACGGCGTTGAGATTTCAACGAAGGATTATTATAAGGAATATCTCGGTCTGAGCGATATCGATTGTTTTAAGGCGCTTATTAATAAAAAGATACTGCAAAAGCCGGCAGCGGAAATCGAACATCTTGCAAAAGAAAAAAAACAGGCGTTCGAAAAGCTTGCAAAAACCGAAGGCAGGATAATCGAAGGCGTGCGGGATTTCCTGCAGATGCTCAGCCAAAACAATATACCGATGGCTATATGCTCCGGGGCGCTATCGGTTGAGATTGAATTGATATTAGAGGATGCCCGGCTGCGGCCTTTTTTCGAAGTGATAGTTTCCGCAGAAATGGTAAGAAAAGGTAAACCAAGTCCCGATGGTTTCCTGCTGACTTTGAAGAAACTTAACAGCAGCCGGCGGAACGCGATTTTGCCGAATCAATGCATCGTTATAGAAGATTCACACTGGGGACTTGAAGCAGCAAAAGCAGCGGGAATGCACAGCGTCGCAGTAACGAATTCATACGAAGCCGACCAACTGACGCTGGCTGAAAAGATTGTTACGAAACTCGGCGAGTTAAGTATGAGCGATTTGCAAACCCTTTGCGGCTGAAGGGTTATCTTGCCATCTGCAGCATACCGGGGCCGGTAATCTTGGTTTTGATTTTGTTGGTTTTTAAGTTGTATTCGATGCCGGGGGCAAGGGCTCCGTTGAGGAAACAAGGCTGAAGCTCATCACCCCAGGCGGTAATCATAGACTTGCCGCCGTCATAAAACATTTCGCTGCCAACAAATTGAACGGTCGTGCCTTTTTTCGGTTTTTTCTCCTCGTAGGTAATTCCACCTTTTGCATTAAGTGTCGAAAGCTCGGTTTGGCCGGCGGCTGTTTCGTAAAGCACAGCGTCTATGTGGTTGGCCGTGGCTGTAGTTTGCTGACCCTTTTGGCCTTTGATGACAGGGAAATAATCAATAAGAATCTGCTCGGCACCGGCGTCAGCAGTAATTATATTTGCCTCTTTTAAGTACTTTAAGGTATTGAAATTGCGCACAACCGCATAACAGGGTTTTTGCAAACTGAATCTGCCCGTCTCTTTTACAGGTTCGATTATTTTGGCGTTATCGACGGCTATTATTCCCGACCCTGTCGCTAAAAACATCTGCTGTTCTACGTCATAGTCAAACTGGAGACACTTCAGCTTGGTAAAGCCGAGCAACTGTTCTCCCGCCCACTTTGAGGTGTCGAGCTGAACTACCTCGCCTTTTGCTGTTATATGTTTTATGTCAACCCGTGATTGCCGTGATGCCTCGCGGGATTTGGATAAATCTACCGTAAGCTTTGGAGAGGAAAGCGAGTACTTCTGCCGGAGGTCTGCTATCCCTTTGGTTTTGGCTTTGCCTGCGCCGGGCCGGAGCGGCCGGAGCATTGTGCACAGGACATTACCTTCGAAGATGACCTGATTTGACACCGGCAGGAACGCGGCTTTCTCCTGAGCCGTTATTTTTACCGGGACGGCGGGTTGTTTGCTCCCGCCCTTTTCAGAGGGCCGGGGACTGTCTTTATCGCCCATTACATCATTGGCATAAAATGTAAGCTCTGACGGGCCGCTGGCGACGGTATCATCGGTAATCACGCAATAGTCAATTTTCTGAGCGACAAATGTTGACCGGCCCTTCTGGTCATTAAAGCTTTTCAGACCGCTGCTCTCAGACGCTGTGTTTTCGACGTCCATCGGTATAACGATAATACCATTGTCGCAGGTTACAACGATATCGGCAAACTGTTCAGGAGATTTATTCGGCTCGTTCAGCGGAGAAGTAACACTTTCTTCGGGGACTTCTGCGGCTATTGTGCCGCCGGGGGTTTTATTTTCAGAATTAACGTCCGAGCTTTTGGACCACTGGAGATTGTCGATAGAAACTTCGTCGGCGAGAACAATCTGCTCGGGGCAATCTATGACGACATTTTTTCTGAACACGCATTTGTAGTATGAGCTCTTCTTTTTTTCGATTTTTTCTCCGTCTGTTGCGGGTATTTCTTTTGTTTTTTGCTGCTCTGCCTGCGCCCCGCTGCCGACCCCGACCGGACTTTCAGGAGCTGCTGTTTCCGATGCAAACAAAGACGCTTTCGACGATTGTCTAATACGCAGGGTCTCTAAGGTAATTATTTTTAGGTATTCGAGGCGGTCCAGCCCCTCATTATAAACAATTTCCAGCCCCTTTCCGCGCATTTGAACATCCTCGGAAGTGAGCTTGATCGGCCCGGGGCTCAAAAACAGAGACTTTTCACTGATGAAAATAATATCGTCGAGATAAATAAAGCCTTCTTTGATTTTGCTGCCTTTTCCGGGCAGAATATGGATAACTACATTTCCAGTAAGTGTCGCATCCTTTGGCGTAGCTTTGCCGACGGCATCTTCGACCTGGACCGTACCTTTGTCGGCTGTCATATAACATTTGAGATTGCTCTGAAAAACATTCATATACGGCTTTTCAATTTCCCATTCATTTCCTTGCGCGTGCAGAAGTTTTTCGAACCCGAATTCCCTGTCGATCTGTTTTTTTTCGTTTAAGTGCGTGTATTTGGCCTTTTGGATGGTACCAACACCGACGCTGCCGACTCTTCCTACTTTGCCGTCAAAGTCAACGGTATTACTGTCGGCGGAGGTGTCCCCGGAGTCAATTTCTATCGGCGGAGTCCTGCTAATCAGGTTATAGAACAGAAATATTACAAATATCGTCCCTATCGAGATAAGCCACACACGTAATTTTCGCGACTGAAGATTCATAGCAAATCCATTTACGCTTTTTCAGAATCCGGCAGATACTTTTTCATAAGCTCCTGCCATTTGCCGGTGGTTTTCAGGATGTATTCTATTACTTCACGCACGGCCCCATCGCCTCCATGACGTGTCGTTACGTAATCAGCCGCATCCTTGACTTCATCAACTGCATTGGCGACAGCTGCCCCAAACCCGACGTATTTTATTGCCGGCAAATCCAACAAATCGTCGCCAATATAAGCTGTATCCTTTGCCGAAACCCCCATATCCTTAAGCAGCTTCTTGAGGACGGGGAGTTTTTCGAAACAATCCTGGAGACAGTAATGGACTTCAAGTTGCTCAGCCCGGTACTTCGTCGCCTGCGAAAATCGGCCGCTTAAAAAGGCGACTTTCAGCCCTGCTTTTTGCCACATTCGAATCCCGTGACCATCCTGCAGATTGAAGGATTTACCTTCGGTGCCGTCGCCGTTGATTATTACGGTCCCATTCGTTAGCACACCATCAACATCCATAACCAGCAGTTTTATATCTGCAAGATTTGCTTTTTGCTTTTTTATCATTTGATTATATTGAGTTACCCTATAATTTTACCACACTTCCGCGGTCGTTATAACAGACCAAATTGTGTTTTCCGCCGATGTAATCCGGCTCAGTGTGAATTATCACTCGCTTGCCGCTGAACTGCTCTATCTGTGCAATCGCAGTTCGCTTCTCATTTTGCAAATAGCCGCCAACCTCCGGAGATACAAACAACTCGATGCGTTTTACATGGTCTTTTGATACCGAAAAATTTAACATTCGAATAATCTCGATAGCCAGTGACTCATGGCTTTTAATAAAACCTGCGCCTCCGCAATGCGGGCACGCCAGATAGGTGGTCGATTGCAGCGAAGGCCGCATTCGCTGACGGGTCATTTCCACCACGCCGAATCTGCTTATTCTCAACATTCTCGAACGGGCGCGGTCGGTTTTGACAAAACCGCGAAAAGCTTTTTCAACCTCCCTGCGGTGTTTCTCGCTGCGCATATCAATAAAGTCGCAGATTATCAGTCCGCCGAGGTCTCGCAGTCTGAGCTGCCTTGCTATTTCCGGCGCCGCCTCCATATTGGTTTTGAAAGCGGTTTGCTCGGCGCCCTGTCCCTTGCGGTACCGGCCGCTGTTTACGTCTATCGCCACCAGCGCTTCAGTTTGTTCGATTACAATTGAGCCGCCACCTTTAAGTGCCACCGTGCGGGACTGAATTTTAACTATTTCGTCCTCGATTCGGTATTTGTGAAACAGCGGAACCTTGCTGTCGTAATATATTACGTTTTGTCTCAATCGCGGCGTCGCTATCGAAAGAAAATCCTTAATCTTTCGGACGACATTTTCAGAATCACATATAATCTTGTCTATCTTGCTGTTAAGAACGTCCCTCAATGTTCGAGTGACCAAATCAGATTCCTGGTAAAGTCCGCTCGGCGCCCTTTCAGTTTCTATCCGTTTTTCGATGGCAACCCACAATCGTCCAAGATACTTCAAATCGTTTTGAATATCCCTTTTTGAGCATCCCTGCCCCGCTGTTCGGATAATAAAGCCCATTCCCTTGGGCGGCCTGATTTCATTAAGAATCTGCCGCAGTCTTATCCGCTCATTGTCATCTTCTATCTTGTGAGAAATCCCGAGCTTTCGCATCCACGGCATCATAACCAGAAACTTGCCCGGCAAGGCGAGATATGTGCTGAGAGTCGGCCCTTTGGTGTTTATTCCTTCTTTAGTTACCTGAACGATAAGCTCCTCGCCCTTACGAAGACAACTCTGGATTGGCAGCCGTTCCTTTAGCGCTTTTCTGCGGCCGACGTTTTCAGTAGAGTCATTGTCAGCACCGGCAAAATAACGGGGGTGGAGGTCGCTGATATGAAGGAAGCCATTCTTTCCTGTTCCGCAGTCTATAAATGCCGCCTGTATACCGGCTTCAATGTTTACTACCCTTCCTTTGTAAATATTGCCGACGCGGCTGCCCGCGCTAGTCCTTTCCACATACAGCTCTTCGAGGGCACTGTTTTCAACTATTGCCACCCTGCATTCTTCGGTCTCGGCAACGTTTATAAGCATCTCTCTTGACATAGTTTTATCCTTCTTGCCATTGTACTCTCGTGCGCCTAATCGGCGCCGACAGCATACCATAGTCCAGTTCCAGCAGCTTCAGAATCTCATCAAGGCGTATCGAACCAGCCGAACTGATTTTGCACTCAACCGATATGCCGGTATCATCTAACTCAAATGATTTCAGGAAAGGCCTGACATCCATATTTTTGAATTTTGTGTTTTCATGCCCCATTTGCCGTCTGAGATTAAGATTTTCACTTGCCAACAAATATTCAATCCTGTTTTTTAACTTTTCGTCCAGATATTCTTTCCGCACGGCCAGCAAATAGACTGCCTGACAAGGTTGAATCGGAGTTTTTGCTTTTGCAGGCCTAGCTGTGAGCATCTCAAGGCCATCAGGTAATTGCTCCGAAAGCATGGTTTTGACTAAAGTGCATAAATCACTTTCCTGTGCTTCTGTGCTCTCTATCCGAAGACACAACAAATCGTCATCTACCTCAATCCCAACGCTTCTTGGTAAGGGCAGGGACAGCTTCGGACGAGGATTGAATCCTTCACTATACAGCACTTTTATGTCCGCCCGGACGCACGCCCGCTGAAAGACTCTGAGCATTTCAGCGTGCGATAAAAATCTTAGATTGCCTCGAACCTTGAATTTAATCAGTATCAAGATAGTTTCGTTTGAAACAGTTATGCGTTTATCTCCCTAATCTCTAAAAAGCTTCGGGCAAAATCGTTCTGGTAACGTCTCGCAGATAATTTGAAATCTGCCTTTCTGAATTCATACCAAGCACTTCTCTGGCTACATTGTTGCAGTCTTCTATTGTAACCGAGCGAATAATTTGTTTTATTTCAGGTATCATCGGCGGGGTAAGTGAAATCGTCCGCACTCCCATCCCCAGCAACAGCATAATATACTCCGGCTCAGAAGCCATTTCTCCGCAGACGCTAATATCTATCTCCGCTTTGTGAGCATCTTGAATGACCGTCCTGACTAGCCGCAGCACCGCGGGGTCTACCGCTGAATACAGCGTGGAGACCAGCTCGTTGCCCCTGTCGACTGCCAGAGTATATTGAACAAGGTCATTCGTTCCTATACTGAAAAAATCGACATCTCTTGCGAGTGTAGAGGCCGTCAAAGCCGCAGACGGCGTCTCAATCATCACGCCTATCTTAATATCCTTATTGTATGTTATAGATTCCTCGTCGAGGTCTTCCATAACATCCCGCAAAATCATCTTCGTTTGCATCAATTCTTGAAGGTGCGTAATCAATGGAAACATTATCTTAACCTCCCCGAGAACAGAGGCCCGCAGGATTGCGCGCAACTGCGTTTTGAACAGCGTAAGGTTCTGCAGACAAAATCTAATGGACCTAAGCCCTAAAAATGGATTTGGCTCGCGTGCAAAACGTTTGCTTTGTGTATATTTATCTGCCCCGAGGTCTAAGGTTCTTATGGTCACCGGCCGATGCTTGAAAACCCGGACGGTTTCTGCATAGGCCTGGTAATGGTCTTCTTCTGTTGGTTCGGTTGGCCTGTTGAGAAATAAAAACTCCGTTCGGTATAACCCAATGCCTTCGCCGCCTTTTTGCAGAATAATTTCCGCTTCAGCGGGGAACTCGATATTACCCAATAATGTTATTCTCACACCATCCCGGGTTTCAGCCGGTTCTTCTTTTATCGCATCGAGTCTATGCTCAAGTTCTGTAAATTCGAGCGAATATTTTTCATATTGCCGCATTGTCTCGTCATCCGGGTTGACAATGACAATGCCTCGATTGCCGTCAATAATAACGGGATCCCCTCCACTGATGATCTCTGTAAGGTCTTCCAATGCCACCACCGCAGGTATCCCAAGCGACCTTGCGACAATGGCCGTATGGCTTGTTCGTCCGCCCGCATCAGTAGCAATGCCTTTTACAAACTTCTTATTAAACTCTGCTGTTTGGGTAGGACTTAAGTTTCGGGCGACAACCGCGACCTCTTCGGTCAAATGCTCGACGTCTTCGCGTCTGCCTCCGACAAGCTGTCTGAGTAAACGTCTTTCAATATCGTAAATGTCCGCTGCGCGTTCGCTGATGTAAGCGTCTTTTATTTTGGCGAAACTTGATGCAATGTCCCGCAGCGTTGCCGAAACTGCGTATTCGGCTGTCACCGATTCCGAATGGACCAAATCCGTTATTCTTTTCCGCAGATTCCTGTCGTGCAGAAAACTCAAATGAACAGCAAAGATGTCTTTTATTTTACGCTGTTCTATTGTTGTTTGCTCTTCTTTAAGCCGGGCCAATTCATCCGCCGCAGCCTTGAAGGCGTTTCTAACCCGCTGAATTTCTATTATTCGCTGTGTTGGATTTATGGAACGCCGCGGAATTCGATACTCTTCGGAATCGATAATCATCGATTTGGCAATGGCAACGCCCGGCGAAACAGCTATTCCTTTTTTTATTTCCATCGCAAACTTCTGCCAAATCTTAATTTTTTTTGCGTTCGTCCGGCGTCGGCTCGTCGAAATGCTTCTTTTCCACAAGTTCCTGCAGGGCATTGATGGCCTGCTGTGCATCTGCGCCTTCAGCTTTAATTTTCAGCTTGGTTCCGCAAGTTGCAGCAAGCATACTCATCTGCATAATACTCTTGCCGTCCACGCTGTTTTCGTTGTTACTGACCGTAATATCGCACTGAAATGTGTTTGCAACATCGACAAATCGCATCGCGGGGCGCATATGAAGTCCATCCGCATTTTTTATCTCGACTCCTGTTTCACAAACCACTTTTTCCAATGTATTTTCTTTCGCCCGCATTGTGGGCCTATTACATTCACAAATTTGTATTATTATAAAGACGGGTTTTCATCAGCCTCTCTGAGAAGGTCCTCAATCTCTGCGGCATCTTTTGATTGCCTGAGGAACTTGCGGAATTTCTCTTCCTGCAAATGCTTAAAAACGCTCTCCATTACCTGCAGGTGTTTATCCGGGTTGTCAACAGGGCTGATTATTAGTATCACCGAATAAACCGGCTGTTTATCCAGCGATGAGAAATCTATACCAGCACTGCTTTGACCAATAGTGGCGACCACATCTTTAACCGCTTTATGTTTCACGTGAGGCACGGCAACACCCTTGCCCATGCCCGTGCTTGCCTCATTTTCTCTTTTTATAACCGCCTTAATAATTTCTTCACAATTTCCCTTGCCGAGCCTGCCGGCTTTATGAAGGGCCGAGACAAGCTCTTTTATTACACCGTTGCGGTCCTTGGTTTTCAACTCCGGAATTATTGCATCAAAACAGATAAAATCTGCGAACTTCATTTCATCTCCTTGCAGTTAATCTATAACAAGTCTGTCTGATTGAGTAACATACTGTTGCGAAATGGCAAGTTATGCCTGCTTTGTCCCTCCCGCATGCTTGTTATCGCGTTCCTTGCCTTTTTTTCTCCTGAGCTGTTCTTCAAGTTTATGAACAGCCGAGTCGATACAGCAGTAAATGTCTTCACAGGTTTCGCTGACAACGAAAATTTTACTATGTTCACCCCTTGCGAGCATCTCCACGCTCGTTTTACCGCTCTGTTTGCCGTCAATAATCACCTCGACCTGGTTGATGCTATTGTAGTACTTAGGAAGCTTGGATGTCTTTTCTTCCGCGTACTTTCTGACGGCATCAGTTATCTCGACGTGTTTACCTGTTATAGTAAAAAGCAAAATCAATCTCCTTAAACTTTATTAGAGAGAAATTATTTTTATTTTTTAACTGTCGGCTCAAATATCGGCAAAGCTACGGTTTTATTGCCTTTGCTCAACTGCGGTGATATGACCCCGCCGCTAACGATAAACCTAATCGCATCTTCTATTGTCATATCGGCATCTATAACTTCATCTTTCGGGACCCATATCACAAAACCTGTAACTGGCGAAGGTGTAGTAGAAATAAAAACGGTCAAAAATTCTTTCTCCTTTTTATCTACTATTTTTTTAATCCCTGAGCTGGTAACCATCCCAATCGACCATACACCTTTTCGCGGATACTCAACCAAGACCACCCTCGAAAACAACTTTTCCTGCTCTTCCGGTTTCAACAGGAAATCAGTAATTTGTTTTACGTAAGGGTAGACCTGCCTTAAAAACGGTGTATTCATTATGAACTTTTCAATCACTCGCCACAGCGTTTTGCCCACAACGCTGGCCACTATTGCACCTACTATGCATACCACAATCAGCGATATAAGAAAACCCGCTATAGACCCCCACCCATCTACCCAGAATCTGACCATATTCTCTTCGGTGAGGTATTGTTGCCCATCCTGTAAAAACATGACGAGCCGAACTATCCCGCGGTTTATATATACGCTGATGTTTTCCTGGATGAACTTGTAGCCCCACACGAATATCCAGATTGTTAGAATAGTCGGCAGTAGTACCGCCAGCCCACGCAAAAAGTAGCTTTTAAAACGTCCTCTATCACGCATATTTTTAACAACAAGTCCTTTGCTGTTATCGAGTTACAAGCTTTCAGCTAACCCTGATATATTCCGGGGCTGGCCATAAAAACCACACCCTGTCCGCAACGCTATAGTTTAATCTATGGACTTATTACGGTCAACAAAAAAGTCCTTTGGCAAATGTGCGCCAAGCAGGTGAATTACCACCCCCGGCAAAGAGCCGATTAGCCACAAGATTCGATGATAAGACGCCAAAGCCAGCACTTGCTCATCGAGGCCTACAGCTACCTTGCCGAACAATAATTTCAATGTGCCTTCCCAAATTCCTAATGCTCCTATACTTATCGGCAGGGAACCTACTACCCATGCGATCGGGAAGAAAACAAAGTAATATTTCATGGGTACGTCAATACCAATTTCCCGTCCAACAAGCCACATACCGAAAATAAATATTGACTGGCACAGGAAAGTAAGCAGTAGCGCCAAAATAAGCGTGAATATCTTTGAACAATAAATGCGAATGGCGTTGCTGATTTTATGCAGGAATATTTTACCTTTCTCGTCGACCAGTCTAAAAGCTTTTCTGAGGAGATTTCGGCCCTTAGCGTTTGAGATGAAAGCCAAAAGCGATAGCACAAAAGCTATGCCTATAGCTGCAAGAATCCACTTGTGTTCATTCCAGATTTGTGACAAATTCAGATTAAAGGAAAATATCAAACGCTCCTTTTGCCTATCAACAGGTATAAGCCAGTAGCAGCAAAAAGCCATAATGACCGTGCCTGCCAAACCTATGGCCCTATCGACCAGCACGCTCAAGGCAGCTTCCAATTTTTTATCCGTATGGTTGGTAACATACCAGGCACGGACTAAATCGCCTCCGATGGCGGTAGGCAGACAGTTATTGTAGAAAATCCCTAATAAGTTCAGATTAAAAGCAGGCCAAAATCCTATATGAATCGACTGAGCCCTCATAAGCAGACACCATCTGGCAACAAAAACCACTTGACTCAAAAACCAGGTAACCAGGGAAGCTGCGAAAATCCAGAAATTTATTCCCAGTAGCACATTAGCTATTTTGGCTAAATTCTCTCCTCTGAATGTCAAATAAAGCGCACCAGCCGCTACGATAATGCGTAACAGATATGATATGTATTTGCTTTTCTTGCTTTTAACTTTGGCCACGAAACTAATTTGCCTTAAAAAAACTTGTTTTTGCGAATAATAACCGATAGATTGATAATTAACAATCGAAAATTGACTATTTGAGGGCTCGATAGATGGCTGCAAAACAGAATATCCAAGAAGGTATCGACTTTATTCCCAAATTTGACAGTAATGGTTTAATTAAGGCAATCGCACAGGATGCGAAAACCGGCCAGATCCTGATGGCCGCTTCTATGAATCGAGAGGCACTTGATTTGACAATTCAGACGGGGTTGGCCACATACTTCAGCACATCACGGCAAAAATTATGGAAAAAAGGCGAAGAAAGCGGACACTTCCAGAAAGTAGAGCAGATACTCGTCGATTGTGACCAGGATTGCATTCTCCTCAAAGTAACAGTCGATGCTGGCCAGTGCCACGTGGGTTATCAGTCCTGTTTCTACCGAGCATTGAAAAAAGGCGGCAGCAACAAACTCGAATTTATCGCAGAAAAAGTCTATAACCCAAAAGAAACCTATAAAAAATAAAAAACTTGCACTGCCTTCATAAGCATATCTTCTTGATATAGAGAAACTTACCTAAATTTGCGTCTAAAAAATATCGGCTGGTCGATAATTTTCTTGACTTGAAGTTTATTGCCTCGTAGACTGATTTCAGCGATTTTGCGAGGAGTAGAGTGATGGCGGTATTTGTTTCATTTCAGTTTTTTCCATTATTACCAGAGAATCCCGTTGCACCCGGTCTGCTTGCAGGCTTTGGAGCCTGTTAAGATAATCATAAATCGTTATAAGCTTAAAGGTTTTAAGAATTAGGAGGATGGATATATGAGAAAGTTAATTTTAGCTCCATTAATTGTATGTCTGTTGGCGGCAACTACCAATGCTACTTTTTCCTATCATATTGACAAAGACCCGACTCATATTCTTTACGGTAATCTGAGTCAGAACAGCCAGGCTTTTATTAATCTTGTTGGAGCACCTATGGCGGCTGCTGCCTGTGGTCCTGTAGCGGTGACAAACTCCTACAGGTATCTTGAAAATAAATACCCCTTGGTTTATGGGAACAACCTGACAGGTGGTAATCTGCTTCAGACTGCAGCTAATTTGTGCGCCTTAATGGGAACAACACCGGGTGTTGGCACGTTTTGGGACGACCTTATCTGGTACAAGATGCAGGATATCGAATCCAAGGTGCAGGGTGAAACTATCTATGAGGCACAGCGCAACCCTGTCTGGAACTGGAGTGTTTGGGACGACCCGGTTGCCATTGAGCCTGATTGGGTAATGCCGGTTTTGCCTAAGTGGCAATTCATATGGGGCGAGCTGAAAGATTGTGAGGACCTTGAGATCCTGCTGAGCTGGGCTGATGGAGGCCACTTCCTGACGGTCAAAAGTTTCCACTGGGACGATGTTGACGAGGATGGTGTGATAGATTTTGAGGAGGGCGCTACGTTCGACTACATCAACCCATGCACAGGTGCGCCGGGCGTATCTGGCATTTGGCAGAATACCTATGGTAGCATCCTCGAAACCGACTATAATGCGTATGGCCCGACCATTACGATGGCTGTATCGGAAAGTGTTCCTGAGCCGGCAACGGTCGTTTTGCTGGGTCTTGGCGGCCTGGCGCTGCTTCGCAGACGCAAACACTGATTAGCCTTCAGCGGTTAGTTGACGACTTTTCAGAAACTAACGAAAAGGGCAAGTCATCACGGCTTGCCTTTTTTATTTGCGCTTCTGTTGGCCTTGTTAGTCTGTTTGTGTTTACTCAAGAAAAACCGCTTTGGGGGTCGATATAGATAGGTAATAACTGTGTAAGCATTATTATCAGGAGCTAATGTTGACAAAGATAATCGAAAAGCGTCTTTCTTTGCACAAAAACCTCGCAAGTCAGCAGCAGCAGAACGACGTCCTGCAATCCCAGCTCACTGCCCTTCAGGCCCTTGCCAACATCGGCACCGTTACCTGCATGGTCGCGCACGAAATCAATAATTTACTTACGCCTCTGACTAATTTCGCCGCCCTTGCCCTGAAAAATCCCGATGATAAGCCTTTGTCTGAAAAGGCCCTTCAAAAAGTCGTCCATAATTGTGAGCGCGCCTCCAAAATTATGGAGAGTATGCTCGCTGTGGCAAACGGCCAGTCGCAGGAGAAGAAGAACACGGCTCTGATTACTTTGGTCGAAGATATTTTTGGCTGTCTGTGCCGGGATTTTGCGAAAGACGGTATAACTGTAAATATCCAGATTCCGCAGGATTTAGCGGTTTGGGTTGTACCTGTTCAGATTCAGCAGGTTTTAATGAATTTGATTCTCAATGCCCGCGATGCAATGCTGTCTCGCGGCGGTGTTCTGACCATCAAAGTGTGGGAAAGCTCTGATGCCGTTGAAATGGAGATCTCCGATACCGGCTGTGGAATCGAGCCGGCCAACTTAAAAAAGATTTTCCAGCCGTTTTTCACCACGAAGGCGAATGAAAAATCGCCGTCACAGCACTCTGGCTCGGGACTCGGCCTTTTCTTCGTAAAAAGAGTGGTGGATGACCACGGAGGTTGCGTTTCGGTCGAATCCAAACCTGCGAGCGGGACAACGTTCAAAATCACTCTGCCTAAACCCCAATAATATAATGCTGCTGCGGCCAGCTAATCGTTATCGATAATCGCCTTTGCTATATCGTTCAGTGCGTCTCGTGTTCCCCCCTTGACTTTATTGGCCAGAATGGAAAATATATATTCCCCTTCCCTGCTGCTGCATATCCCCGAAAGCGATTTGACGCCGTTGATATATCCGGTCTTGCCGAAAACTTTGCTCTTATATTTTTCTTCTTTGAAGGGTTTGCGGATTGTACCCTCTACCCCCCCTTCTGCGAGCGAATCTTTATAAAGCTCCCAGTTTTTGCTTTTGTAAACATCTAACAGCACTTTCGCGATGGCATTCGCGCTGAGTTTATTTTCTCTGCTCAGGCCGCTGCCGTCGTCGATGTTAAATTCCTCTTTATCAATTCCAAGAGCCAGCAGATAGCTGCTGATTAACTCACGTCCTTTTGCCCAGCTTCCATTTTTGCCGTTTGGTTCAGTTTTAGCCGCGATGGTTTTTAAGAATGCTTCTGCCGCCAGGCCGAGACTGTTCTTGTTGCAGCGGGCCAGGCAATCTGTTATCGGCGTATTGTATTCGGCGATTTTCTTGTAATCGCAGTCTCCGGGCGCCGGTCCTTCAAGTATTTGTCCATCCACGTTAATTCCCGCCCCGGCCATATTTTCACGCAGCAAGAATCCAAAGAACTCGGCAGGTTTTTCAATCGCAACGTCGACCGGCCCTTCCTGTTTTTGGCATTTGCCCTTTATGGTGAGGATATTCGGCGTTCGATTGCGATATGCCCCGACCGCGCTTTTCACTTTTTTATCTTTCGTTATTGGCTTGACCTCGTTGGTTATCTTTATAAAGCCGGTTTCCGGCCTGAGGCTGATTATCACGTTGCCATCGGTATTAGTAACGGTCATCGCGATGCAGTTATCATTGTAATTTAAGCCGCTTACTTCGCAGGCATACCACTGGTTTAACTGTTCTCTTGGCCAGTGCGGGTGCACCCTCTCGTTATCAAATATGCTGCTATCAACGATAATATCTTTGATGGCTGTTTTGTCATTTTGTTTTAGCGAGGCTGCTATATCCTTAAATATCCACCCCGGCTCTCTTTGGTATTTGGCGTCCGTGGCTTCATCGCCTAATAACGGGTCGCCGCTTCCTTTTACCACCAGCGAATCGCCGCAAAGACCGACTTCGGTTTTGAACTTGTAATCCGGCCCTAAGTATTTCAGCGCGGCGGCGCTGGTAATTATCTTCATATTCGAAGCCGGTATCAGTGCCTTATCCGCATCGTGGCTGTACACCACTTTGCCTGAATCGGCTTTTACGACGATGATGGAATATTGAACACCTTTTTGGGACGACTGATGTATGATGCCGTCGATTTTTTCTGCCAGCCCCGCTGAGGCAATGCTGACAAGGCCGATACTTAATAACGCCGAAGCTAAAAATTTCTTTTTAATATTCATAACGGGGTAAATTTTTATCACAGACTCCTACTAAGTTCAAGCGGAATAATTGCCGTTAACTGAAATTGACAGGCGGAAGAATTAATCACCCCTGAAAACCGGGACTACTTAATTTTTTTGATATTTCTGAGCAAAGTTTTAGCTGAATTCATGGCTGCCTTGTATGACTCTTCGTCAATCGCCAAATCGGGATATAACTTGCCCATCGCGATTACATCTTCGTAATTCTTAATAATGGCGTTAAGAAACTGTATCGCCTCGTTTTTGTCCCTGCCGATTTCGATTTCTTTGGCATAACGGTCGATACTCGTTCGTAATTTTTCAAAATTCTCTTTGGCGGTTTCGAACGAGCTTCTGGCTTTGGCCGCATCATTATTGAGAACAATACGGGGGTTGTCTAATTTCAGTGCCGCAGCGACTGCTTTTGGGGAGCCCTCCAGCCCGTTTGCTATCCCGCATTCGACGGCTTCGCCGGCAGTCAAAGTAAGCAGCGACCCTTTTTTACTCAACGTTCGAACCACGGTTTGTTTCGCTGTCTTTTCTTTCGGCTCGATAAAAAAGTTCTCGCTGTTTTCGGACACTTCCACGACATCGAGGTCTTTGTCGACCATCGCCTTGGCAATGGCAGCCGACCGGCCGTTTTGCTCGGCCAAGCTTGCTACATAAGCCCGGTCTGCCGACAGAAATTTTTCTCCTACTGTAGCGCCATAAGCAGATTTTAAGTCTTTTACTCCTTTGTCAGATATTACTATAGGCGTCGCGGCCCCGATAGCAGTATTGTCCGCCATATATATGTAATCGCACGCTAACGCTATGATAGCTCCCGCCGAATATGCCCCGCCGTATTTTCCTCCGCTGACGAGCGCGACCGTCCGGCAATTATCTGCCTTTGTGATTGCGCTGCAGATTCGTTTCATAAGGTCTCCCCGGCCGCCGGGCGTATCTATATCAATTAGAATAAGCATCGGCCCCTGATTAGAGCCTGTTTCAATCGCTTTTTCCAAAGCGGTTGTTTCGCACTCCAGCTCTATCGCATCTTTTATCGATATAACTATGACCTGGTTTTTCCTGCCTTCTTTGCTCCACTCGACGTGATAATCCGCCATATCGATGTATTTTGGGGTGCCTTGATTGCCGGCGCGAATTAGGGTCTTGCCGGCTCGTTTCATTTGCGTCGCGTAACCGTAAAAAACTTCTCCTGTCTGACGGTTGGTGAACGTGTCTGCGATGCAGGGGATAGTTAATAACAGGCTTGCGATAATGGAAATCAGCTTTTTCATATTCTCACCCTTGGTCAAAAACAATATCACCGGGATTATATGTTTTTACAGCCGAAAAGTCAAAAGGACAGGACATAATCTTCCACGCCAGCCTATCGCTACAGCTATGGCGGACAGGCCCCCTTAGAATAAACGACATTCTAAACAAGGGGGCAAATTTACCGGCAATAAAGGAGTTTTCAATAGGCCCTTCGGCTGCGCTCAGGGCAATTTTACCGGCAACAAAGGTCGGTAAAATTGGCTTTGTTTGGGTTTGTTTTAAGTAGTTCATAGTTCGTGGTTCGTAGTTGTTAGTAATTGTCAAATAAGGAGTTAAGCTCATTTTTGGTGTTTTGGAAATTGGGTTCGTTTTGCATAATTTAGTTGTTTTGATTGATTTTTTCCCTATAAACAGAAAATCTCCGTGTCTGCCACAGAGAGCACAGAGAAAAAAGAAAAACAAATTGTAAGTGTTAATTGGTTATTGTTAACCGCTCATTAGTAATTCCTTTCGAGAGAAATTGTCTCTCTACTATAAAACGAGCTTGCGCGAATTTGTCGAAAAATCGGTAATTTTTCGAGGCGCGATTTTGGCTAAGTCATTGCGGAGTAAAGAATAAAAGATTTTTGAAAAAATCCGATTTTTTCCTCCGGGTACATACGTTTTTGATTGAAATTTACTTGATCCCCGCCAACGACATGCGGGGACCTCCGCTGCGCTCCGGCTTGCGCGATTGATGCGAAAACTCGACTCCGCCTGAGGCGGATAAATCTCGTAACTCGATGTTAGAAAAGGAGTAAAAATTTTTTGGAAAAAATGGATTTCTGGTATGCAACTACCAACGTTTTTGATTGATTTTTCCACCCAACTCCGGTGATCCTGTGTTACTCACCGTTTGTTGTTTCGTCGGTATGAGAAATTACTCTTATCATCTTCTTCCCTTATCAGCTATTATCCAGGACTCTTTGCCATCTGCAGATAAAACACGTATTCCCCTTGTCTCTTTCATTCCAGTTATTGCTGTCTCGGACAAGAGCATATATGCGACATAATTTTCATCGGGTGAAACAGTTATCATTGAATCCCTGCAACTGCAATTTGTTGTCAACTGTGTAGTTTTTTTTGCATCGTTAAGGCTTTTAATCCGCAAATCATAAGCAAAAGGATCTGCCGGCTCTGAATCAACAAAGATGATTGCTCTGCCATCAGATATGGCTCTAGCATCCTTATAGGGGTGACGTGTTATTTCTCCCCCGATAATTCTCCTCTGCCTATTGCCGTCATGCGCCATTTGCCATACTTCATGATTATTAGGCCGTTTATTTATGTCGATACTGATATCTTCCGGGACAACATGAACAAAGAAAACATATTTATCTGTGACATCCAATACCATTTCATTACCAGCGCCGCCTACGACATATGTTAATTGCTTCAGCCCTGTGCCGTCGACATTTATAGAAAATATATCCTCGTGCGGTTCCGGTTTTTTATCATAACTGCACCAACTCTGAACAAAAAACAGCTTTTTCCCATCAGGTGAAAATTTTAGTGATGAGCATTGATTGCCATCGCTGGTAAGTTTTCTGATATTACCACCATCGGCATCCATAATATATACTTCGCAAGCTGTGCCTTGTTGAGAGGTAAACGCCACATATTTGCCATTCGGACTGTAACAGGCTTCTGAAACCCCAAAATAGTCCGGGGCCAACCGTCTATAATTTGAGCCATCCAAATCAATCAGATAAATCTCGCCAGCATAATTTTCCTTATCACATATAAACATAATACTCTGGCCGTCAGGGGTAAACTGCGGAGCGACTTCCCAGTATTTTGTATTTGTCAGTTTTTTCAAGTCAGAACCGTTAACATTGACGATATAGATGTCGGCTGTCTTTAACGTAAAAAGCGAAAAAGTAATTTTATCCCCATCCGGCGAAAAACCCATCCCGCTAAATGTATAAGGCTCGTTATACCGGCCGCCGAATCCTTCATCACGGTCATACCATCTGGCCTTAATCATATCCTGAAATTTGCTTAATTGCTCCTCTGTAGGGGTTTTTCGCGTATTTTTAATCCTCGAGATTAAATATTTACCGTCATATTTTTTAATAAATAATTCAACCTCTATTAATTCTATCTCGCTATGGTCGTTCAGAAACTCGGTTGTTCTGGCTATATAGCCGTTGTCATTTGGCTCAATAACCGGGCCGGAAAGAATAATGCGGTTAGTATTCCAAACAAACCACTTTCCCGTCATTGAATTAACATATCTACGTCCGGTACAAGAGTCAACACGGCCATCGGGATACACCTCTATGGCACGGCAATCTTTGGCGACTATCCTTTCCAATCTAGGGATGGCCAACTCATTTGCAAGAACCCATTTAAGCAAACCACCGCGACCAACCGACGGACTCGTCCAACGGTTAAATGTCCTGGCTATTGACCTTACACGCATATAAGGAGTGTGTAGAACAAAAAATACAACCAGCACAAAGACCAACAAGAACGACCATAGAATAACTTTATGTTTTTTAGACAATGCCATATTTGTATTCCTGATCCCTTAATCCAATGGTACAGAAAAATGCGATAATAACAGTTTTTGCCATCTCTTCATTCTCCCCCAAAATTGGCTCATTTACAACGGCAAAAAATAGGGGAAAAACAACCCACCGGATAAACCGGTGGGCTTTCGGATTTACGATTTGAAACCCTATTCTCTTTTCTTATACGCTGCCATTGCGGCATCGAGGACGGCTTTGACGGTTACCTTGTGTTTTTCCGCGGCGGCAGAGCAATCGGAAAATTCCGGCTTGGCGTTGACGATTTTTCCGGCTAATGAGCCGGTCTTAATTCTAATTTCGCCGAATTCGGTCTGGACGGTAACGAGCTGCCTTGCCAGTTTGCTTCTTTGCAGAATTTGTCTTCTGATGCCGAACGTAAGTCCTTCTCCGAAAAGGAGTTGCTCTAACTTTTGGGCGTCTTCGATTTTGCAGATAACAGATATTTGTCCGGCGGGTCGGCCGTGTTTCATATAAATCGGCGTGGTAAAAACATCCAATGCCCCCTGCTTGAATAGTTTCTCTGTTGTTGAGCCGAGCAATTCGCCGCTTGCGTCATCGATATTAGTTTCGAGCAGGCAGACAGAATCAGCGTTGGCTTCTGTATCTTCAACAGTTTGGCCGAGAATAAGGCGCAGGACGTTGGGGAATTCTTGCGACTGGCGCGAGCCGGCACCATACCCTATTGCTTCGATAG
Organism: Phycisphaerae bacterium; assembly: GCA_028714855.1. NCBI lineage: Bacteria > Pseudomonadati > Planctomycetota > Phycisphaerae > Phycisphaerae bacterium. The sequence goes on from JAQTLP010000007.1 coordinate 49,916, forward strand.
ACATAGCCGGCAGAGGGCAGAACCGGTCAACCACAGTTGTCAAGATTGCCGCTGCGGTGGGAGTCAGCAGCTCGAACTGTCCGGGGCCGCTGATAATCGGGACGCCCTTGAGCAATTCTGCTGTTGCAGGCGCAGGGACAGGCAGTAATTCGTGGGCGCATTCGATAGTGCCGCCGCCTACGCTCAAGGTTGAGCAATATATTTTATCAAGGCCCAAGGCCGCGAAACCAATGGATGCGGAGACAATATCGACAATCGAATCGAGGGCCCCTACCTCGTGAAAGTGAATCTCGTTTGGGTCTTTGCCGTGGACTTTTCCCTCGGCTTTGGCGATTTTTTCAAAGACGGTGATAGCAGTTTTTTTCGCCTGTTCGCTTATTTTGCTTTGGGTGATGATTTTGGTTATATCTTTGAGATTTCGGTGCGCGTGTTCTTTTTGCACAACAGGAAGAAAGCTAAGCGCCCTTAAGCCGGTGCGCTTGGTTTCGGTTATTTTTATATCGAAGTTTTTCAGGCCGAGGGTTGCAAGCTGGGCCTTTAGAAATTCGGCATCGAGACCGGCGTCGAGCATCGCGGCGACAATCATATCGCCGGCGGCACCGGCAAAACAATCGAAATAGGCAATTTTCATAATCGTAACCTTATAAAAGCGGTAATCCTGCAGCAATTATCCAGAAAAAAAACATTTCTTCAAGCACAAATAAGGCACTTAATTTGTGGTAAAGAGGGTTAAAATGCGGCTTTGGTCCTATTTTATCTTGATTTTGAGCCTGAAAAGCTGTATAATGCTGTAAATAAGACATTGCCTGGAAGGAGGCCAAAATGAAAACCCTAATATTAATTTTCGGATGTCTGCTGCTGTCAGTGGTATCTTCTCAGGCGGCAGAAAATAATTCTAATCAGCAGACGGACGAGGCGGGCAGATATATCGCGAACCTGCGCCAGGGAGTAGAAAGCTATTACGCAGGCCAGCTTCTCGAACTAAGACTGCGAGCGGATGCGGAGATTAGACTGCTCGAAGTTGCTGACAATTCGGCGTATGCCACTCTTGCTGCACAGGCGGAAGTGGCTAAAACGGTGCTGCACATTAACGACATCTACAGATATCGAGCGCCCTTGAATCTTGAAGCTGAAATCGAAAGAATGCTGCAACTTAAAGATGACTCTGACGAACACAAATCGTACGGTCATTTTGGAGACTATATCGAAATATCGCCTAAGAAGTTTGCGGTGGTGCGAAGCCAGATAGCTGAGAGAGAAAGCGATATATTAACGAGACTGGCGTACGAAACCGCAGACCTCGAAAGGCAGAAAAACTATGCATTAACTGTTACCCTGCCGGAGCTTGAAAAACAATTAAAGCAGAGCATGCTGAAACCTGAACCTAAGACGAAGCACGGGCTGGTAACGGGGATAATCTATTCTGCGGACAGGCCTTGCGCTGTCGTTGACGGCAAAGTAGTCCATGAAGGGGACGTAATAGGCGGCGTCACGGTAGTCAAAATACAACAAGACAGCGTTAAGTTCAGCAGGAAGAGCAAGAGCTGGGAGCAAAAAGTGCAACAAGCTCCAGAGGCTTATTGGTAGCGGCTTGGCTGTTTAGTAAAAATCAACTCAGGGGTTGCGTAAAAAATACGATAAGGTATATTAGAGATACTATGGAGAGAAAGTTTTTTACAAAAAAGGGAAGCGTTTATATACAGTCAATCAGGAGAAGAAACGAACTCTGGATTAAAGAGGACAAAAACGGGGAGATACAGACGCTTGTGGGGGGAATTCATATTTCGAGGAAAAGATTCAGGGAGCTTCTGAAAGAATATCCGTCTTCGCTGCTGGATACAACATTCTGTTTCGATTTAGAGGCCGAGAGGGAGTTTTTTGAAGACGCCAAAAGGGAAAGATTCACCGGCAATATAGAGGATGAAGATACAGTGATTTTTTTCCTTGTCAAAAAAGGGCCTGACAAATACGGAATCGGATGCAGCAGTGCAGTTACGAAAATAGAAGTAATTGATTAAACAGCCGGGTTGTATTGAAAAAGCTTTAAGTTACAATAGAGAGGTCGCGGACTTATATACAGAGGCACCAAAATTAAAGGAGACAGAGATGGCTGAGGAACAGATTGGAACAGTATCGGATTTCTTTGCCCGACCTGTGGTAGCCGCTATCGAGCTGACGGGAGATTTGAAAGTCGGAGATAAAATCCACATTAAGGGCCACAGTACCGACGTTGAGGAAGTTGTCGGCTCAATGCAGATTGATAATGCGGCTGTTACAGAGGCAAAAGCAGGCGACTCTGTCGGAGTGAAGATCAGCGATAAGGTAAGAAAACACGATACGGTTTATAAGGTCACCGGTTGAGCCTAAACTCGCGGAGTTTAGAATCCCAGAATTGCTTCGCTGCGCGCATAGTGACGATTGAGACGAAAGAAACGTATGGGCAAGAAAGCTGTTGATGCAGTGCTGCTGCCGGACGAGACGATGATAGGTAAGGCGATTGAAGCGAACGCCGAGTTAGTGAAAAGGTTTGGCAGGAAAATAGTGCTGAATAAAAAGGACTGCCTGCCGCATATTTCCTTAGCTATGGGCTGTGTCGATGAAAAGAACATCATTTCTGTCGAGAGAATTTTACGGACAATCGCAAAAGAACTTCCTTTGGGCGAATTGAAGGTTTTGGGGGTGCATGTTTCAAAGAACGCGGCCGGTGAAAAGGTATCGGCTTTTGAAGTGGAGAAAACGACAGAGCTCCAATCGCTTCACGAGACGGTTATGGAGAGATTAGAGCCATATTTGAGCAATGACGTAACCGCCGAAGAGATAAACGATGATGAGGTTGCGGAAACAACACTATCGTGGATTAAAAACTATCGGGGAAAATCGAGTTTCGGCAAATTTTTTCCGCATATAACGATCGGATACGGCGAAGTGGGTAACCTGTCGCCCTTTCCGATTAAATTTGCCGCGTCAAAACTTGCATTATGTCACTTAGGGAACCATTGCACGTGCAAGGAGATTCTTTTCTCAGCCGGACTTTAAGGGAGTGTTTTAGAGATTTATGAAAACAGATTTAAAACAAAAGATTACAGAATATTCGCTGAGTCACTACAAATTAATTACGATAATAATGGCCGTTATTACGCTGGTGCTTGGGGCGTTAATACCTCTTATACGGGTTGACACTGACCCGGAAAATATGCTTTCGCAGGACGAAGCGGTCAGGATTTTTCACAATCAAACCAAAAAGCAATTTTCATTAAACGATATTGTAGTAGTTGGGATTGTTAACGACAAGGACCCCAACGGCGTTTTTAATCCTGCCTCGTTGGTCAGGATTTATGAGCTGACAGAATTTGCAAAAACGCTTCGCTGGCCGGACGAGAAAAATCCTAACGAGGAAATCGGCGTTGTAGAAGTGGACCTGCTGGCCCCTTCGACGGTAGACCACATAGGCCAGGGCGGTCCGGGGGAAGTCAAGTTTGAATGGCTGATGCAAAAGCCCCCTGCTACTTCTGCTGAGGCGATGGAAATCAGGGACAAGGCGATGTCGAATCCGCTGCTGAATGGAACGATTGTTTCCGAAGACGGCAGAGCAATATGTCTTTATTTGCCGCTGACGAACAAGGATTTGAGCTATAAGGTTTACAGCAGGCTTAAAGAGAAAATCGCCGCGCTGAGCGGGGACGAGAAATATCACATTACAGGCCTGCCTGTGGCGGAAGATACGTTCGGTGTTGAGATGTTTATTCAGATGGCGGTGTCGGCGCCGCTGGCGATGGTGGTGATTTTTATCCTGATGCTGCTGTTCTTCCGCAAGCTGGTGTTAGTAATTTCGCCGATGATAATAGCGATGGTATCGGTGATTTCGACGATGGGGCTTTTAATCGGGCTGGGCTATCCGGTGCATATTATGAGCTCGATGATACCGATTTTTCTTATGCCGATAGCGGTGGTAGATTCGGTGCATATTCTTTCGGAATTTTTCGACCGTTACAGTCCGAAGAAAGGCAGAAGAGAAACCATCGTCGAGGTCATGGGCAATCTTTTTACACCGATGCTTTATACTTCGCTGACATCAGCGGCGGGTTTCGCGTCACTGGCACTTACGCCGATTCCGCCGGTGCAGGTGTTCGGGATATTTGTCGCCGTCGGGATTATGATTGCGTGGGTATTCACGGTAACTTTTGTCCCGGCGTATGTAATGATGGTAAAGGAAAGCTCGCTGGCAAATTTCGGCACCGGGCAGACACACTCAAAGAAACAAAGCTGGCTGGCGAGGTTGCTTAACGTGGGAGGACGTTTTACATACAAAGCTGCCAAGCCGATACTGATAATTATGCTCGTAATCACGGCTGTTGCTATTTACGGGATTACGCAGATTAAGATAAACGACAATCCGGTAAAATGGTTTTCAAAAAGTCATCCTATCAGGGTAGCCGATACCGAACTGAACAAGCATTTCGGCGGCACTTATATGGCCTACCTGGTGCTGAGCAGCGTGGAAGAAGATGTTTCGAATCAATATATTACCGGTCTGGAGCAGCGTTTGGCGAAAAAAAGCACCGAACTTAAAGAGGAATTTCCGAATGCTACTACTATTGTTTCCGAGGCGGAGAAGTTTGTTTCGGAGCAGAAGGCGGCAGCGAAAAGCAAAGACGAGCTGCTCGATAAACTGAGTGGTTTCACCTCCGGCAAAATTGATACGGCCGACGAAAACGATGTTGATATCTGGAATGAGGTGGCAAACTTTTTCGATTTGGAAAAAGAAAGGCTTAAAATATTCAAACAGCCGGAGGTGCTGCGATATATCGAACGGCTGCAGGGATACCTGGCAGGTATCGGGGTAGTTGGGAAGAGTAATTCTGTGGCAGATGTTGTGAAGAAGGTCTATCAGGAGCTTAAGGACGGCAGGAAAGAAAGTTTTGTTGTGCCCGACAGTGAAGGGGCTGTTGCTCAATGCCTGATGCAATTCCAGAGCAGTCATAATCCCGATGATCTGTGGCATCTGGTTACATACGATTATATGCACGCCAATATCTGGCTTCAGTTAACGAGCGGGGACAATAAAGACATGCAAAAGGTCGTCGAGGCGGTAGACAATTTTTTCAAAGCGAATCCGCCGCCTGTGCCTATGAAATACAGCTGGGCGGGGCTTACGTATATAAACGTGGTATGGCAGGACAAAATGGTGTGGGGAATGCTGCAATCATTTCTGGGCAGTTTCATCGTTGTGTTTATTATGATGGCGATTCTTTTCCGCTCGGTGCTTTGGGGTCTTATATGTATGCTGCCACTGACTATTACGATAGTAATTATCTACGGCATCATCGGATTGGCTGGTAAGGATTACGATATGCCGGTGGCGGTGCTTAGCGCGCTTACGCTCGGTATGGCGGTGGATTTTGCGATACATTTTCTCGAACGCGCCAGAGGGGCATACCGGCAGAGCAAATCATGGGAGAAGGCGTCAGCTGAGATGTTCGGCGAGCCGGCAAGGGCCATAAGCAGGAATGTAATCGTAATCGCGATAGGTTTTTTGCCGCTATTGGCGGCTCCATTGATGCCTTATAAAACGGTAGGTATTTTCGTTTGCGCGATTATGGCGGCTTCTGGTGTGGTGACGCTGCTGATACTTCCGGCTATCATCAGAATATTGGAGAAAAAGCTATTCAAGACTATGGCTGAACCGATGAGGCCAAGCTGTAACTGTGCTTTTTGTGCAATTATATCGGCAGCTACCGTGCTTTTAGTGGCGGTTAATGTGCACCAGTTCGCTATTGTTAAGTGGAATACTCTCGTATGGATTAGTATAATAGCGATACCGATTATGGCGATGGTCTGCGGGATAATATCGCGCAGAGCGGCGTGCAGAAGAGCAGAGAACAATTTGAAAGAGAAACAATAATGACAGTTGAAAGATATTTAAGGGCAATGGCTGGATTTTTTGTGCTTGTCAGCGTTTTGCTGGCGCATTACCATTCGCCATACTGGCTGTTTTTTACCGGCTTTGTAGGTTTGAATTTATTTCAGTCTGCATTTACCAACTGGTGCCCGATGATGTCCATACTTAAAAAACTCGGTGTGGGAAAGTAATATCGAAAGAATGAGGTGTAAGATGAGGAAAATATGTGTAATAACGGCGGTCCTTGCTGTTTCGCTGCCGCTTTTTGCCGCTGATGAAGCACCTGATATTAAAACGATAGTCGACAAGGCCAATATGGTCGCTTATTACCATGGCGACGACGGCAAAGCAAAGGTCCATATGGTAATAACAAACAAGCAGGGACAAACGAGAGAGCGGGAATTTATCATACTCAGAAAGGACGTCAAAGACGGCGGCGACCAGAAGTATTATGTTTATTTTCTTAAGCCGGCCGATGTCCGCAAAATGGTCTTTATGGTGCATAAGCATACGTGGATGAATACGGATGATGACAGATGGCTGTATATGCCGAGTCTGGACCTTGTGAAACGAATCGCGGCCAGCGATAAGCGGACAAGTTTTGTCGGGTCGGATTTTCTATATGAAGATGTTTCGGGCAGGAGCCTGGAAGAGGATACTCACGAGCTTGTTAAAACCACAGAAGAAGTGTTTGTGGTTAAAAACGTGCCGAAGCAGCCAGATACTGTGGAGTTCAGCTATTACAATGTTTCAATAAACCGCAAAAATTTTGTGCCGGTGAAGATGGAGTATTACGATAAAAGCGGTAAACTCTACCGCACTATCGAATCTGTAAGGGTTGAAGAAATTCAGGGCTTTCCGACAGTTGTTAAATCGGTGGTTTCCGATTTGAGAACGGGCAGTAAAACTGAAATGGAATTCAGCGATGTTAAATATAATATCAATTTGGGAGACATATTCACCGAGCGATATCTTCGCAGTCCGCCGCAAGAGGCAATTAAATAATTCAGCGAAATGGATATTAGCCTCGGTTGTTGTATTAGCCTCGGTTTTTTCTTTTCCTGTCAGGGTCCAGGGGCAAACCGGAGACAGTAACAGTTCATTTTTATCCAGGATACCGGTAGATGTGCACGGTTTTTACGAATTGAGGTCGGGCTACCGGCTACAGAAAGACAAATATGAAAAAGACATGTCGCTTATGGAGACGCGGCTACAGCTTGATTTGTCGTCGTCATACCTTGACTGGGCCGACTTGAAATTCAAGGGCGACGTGTTCGGTGACTTAGTAACAGAAGAAGCTGACTTCGATACACGTGAAGCGTATATATTTACGAGGCCGGCTGGTTTTATGGATTTGAAGGTCGGAAGGCAAATCCTGACATGGGGCACCGGCGACTTTGTGTTTATCAACGATTTGTTTCCGAAAGACTGGCAGTCGTTTTTCATCGGCAGAGACACCGAATATTTAAAGGCACCATCCGATGCGGTGAAGGCCAGTTTTTTCAGCGATTTAGCCAATCTCGATATTGTCTATATGCCCCAATTCGATTCCGACAGGTTTATAAGCGGAGAACGGATTTCATACTGGAATTCGAACCTCGGAAGATTAGCCGGCAGAGATGCGATACAGCATGTTGATAAGCCGAACCGCTGGTTCCGTGATGATGAAATTGCCGTTCGATTGTATAAAAATATTAATAATTATGAGTTCGCCATTTATGGCTACAAGGGTTATTGGAAGAGTCCCGGGGGGCAAAATGCCGCGGCTACCAAGGCGATATTTCCGGATTTGAATGTTTACGGCGCAAGCGTTCGCGGCAATGTCGGCAAGGGTATAGGCAATATGGAATTCGGGTATTATGATTCTGGTGACGACCGAAACGGGAAAAACGGCCTTATAAACAACTCTGAGCTGCGGTTTCTGGCGGGCTATACCCAGGACATCGGTAAAGATTTTACAGCGGGGCTTCAATATTATGTCGAACATATGCTGGAATACAGCAGACATCAGAACAGTTCGCCAGCGGGTCTGTCGCGTGACAGGGACAGGCACCTGATAACTATGCGGCTTACAAAGCTTTTGATGAATCAAAATCTTAGATGCTCGTTGTTCACGTATTTTTCACCATCGGACAAAGATGTGTATATGCGGCCGAATGTAAATTATAAGGTCAGCGACAATCTGGCTGTAGAGGTCGGCGCTAATGTATTCTTTGGTGATTACCCGAGTACCTTTTTCGGGCAATTTGAAAATAATACAAATATTTATGCATCTGTGCGTTACAGCTTTTGATTGTTGGCTGTATTGTTAATGCCTTTTTTGTTCGAGGAAGGCTTCGAGGATTTCCGCGGCGGCGACGGCATCAAGCCGTTTTTTCTTTTTCTTTCTTGTAAGTTCGGCGGGAGCCAGTTTTCTTTCAGCTCCGAAACTACTCAATCTCTCATCCTGAAAGTGTATTGGAATTTGCAGATGTTTTTTTAACTGCTCGGCGAACCGGATGACACGTTCGGCCTGAGGACCCTTTGAGTCATCCATATTCAAAGGCAGGCCGAGGACGATGGCTTCGACATTTTCGCTTGCGACTATATCGGTAATTTTTTTTATGAGGTCTTTTTGACCCTCTATTACAGCCAATGGGGAAGCGATTGTCTCTGCCTGGTCACAGATTGCCAGGCCGGTGCGTTTGTCGCCGAAATCAATTGCCAGGTATCGCATTGTTTGTAAAGAGATTAGAGGAATTTTTCGCCGGTGTGCTGCTTTATCAGCTCGAGCAACTCCTTTAGTCTCTGGGCCTGGTCGACGTGGCATACGAGCGTGGCATCAGGGCTGTGGGCAACGACTATATTTTCCAGGCCGAGGACGGCGATTAGATGCTCCTTATCTTCGGTAACTATGATGCTGTTTTTGCAGTCAAGGAGTTCGCTCATCGCAGCGACGACGATATTATTGTTTTTGTCGGAGGTGATAATATCAGCGAGCGCGGCGAAGGAGCCCATATCGAGCCAGCGGCAATCCAATTTTATTGCGTGGACCCTGTCGGCCTTTTCCATAACGGCGTAGTCGATGCTGATTTTGGGCAATTTAGGGAACCATTCATTGATAGCTGACTGCTGATTCGGGCCATCCCAGCTGGCTTTAATTTTACGAAGAGGCTCGGCTGTTTCGGGCAAAAACTTTTCAAGATTGGCGAGGATTGTTTTTGCTTTCCAGACGAACATGCCCGAATTCCACAGGTAGTTACCGGTTTTCAGATATTTATTGGCGGTTTTTTCGTCTGGTTTTTCCTTAAATGCTTCGACGGCATGTATTGCTTTTTTGCAATTAGGGTACTTTTTGGCGTCGGCGCATTTTATATAACCAAGCTGGGTGCTGGCGAAAGTCGGTTTAATGCCGAAGGTAATCATATCGTCTGGATTGTTATTCACAAAGACTAGGGCGTCTTTAAGCGCCTGCTGGAGCACTTCAGGAGGTTCGATTAACTGATCGGCGGTTACAACAGCCATAGCGGCGTTGGGGTCGTGCTTGGTGAGGATGGTTGCGGCTAACCCGATGGCACCGGCTGTATCGCGGACGACGGGTTCAGCGACGACGTTATTAAGGGGCAGCTCCGGGAGGTCTTCTCGGACGAGGTCAGAGTAACCTGCGTTGGTGAAAATAATTATATTTCTCTGGTCAAATACTGGCGAGAGACGCTCGAAACAATGCCGAAGAAGCGTTTTGCCGTCGAGAATTTTCAGGACTTGTTTCGGATGTTTTTCGCGGCTGAGGGGCCATAATCTTTTTCCTGTGCCGCCTGCCATTACTACTACGTAATCCATCGCCAAAGGCCTTTCAAGCAAAGAGCAGGAATAATACCGGTACAACGATAGCGACGAAAACAGCCATCGTTACCACCCAAATCGCACTGGCCAGCGGGCCGTCTAAATCGAAGACGTTGCTCATTGTCACCATAAGAACGGCGCTGGGCGTAGCCGATGAAACTATTATAACCTTCTGAAATAAACTGTCTAAGTTTTGTCCAGTCAGTTTCAGTGCGGCGATAATTAAAAGAGCCACGGCCGGCGTTAAAATGAATTTTACCGCAGCAATCGGAAAATACAAGTTTATATAATTTTTGAGGCGGGAGAATTTTATCCGCAGGCCGATTGCAAAGAAAGACATGCTGGAGGCGGTGTAAACCAGAATATCGATTAAATAGAATTTAGTTATGAATGCTGGTTGTTTTACCTTGGTCAAATTCAGGATTATAGCGATTATTATGGCCGGGGCTACGAGCATTCGAAGGTCCATTAGAAAATCGAGATTTAATTTGGCGTTGCGGTCCTTGCTGCGAAGCTCGCGAAATTTCAGAAAAGGTAAATAAACAAGATAAAAAACGGGCAGGCAAAGCAGAAGATATATATTTGCCAAAGCAAGCCCCATCATACCGAATAGAGCGTAACAAACAAACGCCCCGCCGGTATAGCCTGTATTGCTTATCGCGCCGGCGAGAATCAGGGTAAGCCGTTTCTTTCGGTCATGCTCGAGGATGTGAAAAATCACCGCGGAAAGGACGGTAATTACAAGCATTAAAACAACGCCGACTATCGGCAGCCAGATTAGCTGGCGGCTCAGGTTCATCGACCATATTACCAGTAGAGCGATGAGCCAATTGAAACAGATCATGACGATGGTCATTATTTTTTTTGCGAGATGTTCGGACAGGCCGAACCGGCTGCTGGCAAGATAGCCGGAGGTCAGGCCGATGACCAATACCGCCAGCATGCCTATAAGGCGAATCCTCGCAACGTGCGCAGCGGATAGACCCGCCAAACAATCGAATAGAAGAGAGTACATCAAACCAGGAAGTCTCCGTCAACTTCAGTTAGAGGTTGAATTTGCTGTGCCAGTTTTTTGAAATCGTTTTTTCCCATAAGTGCGAAAGCGGCTTCTTTGCCCAGTTCTACAGCGGGTTGGTCATAAGGGTCGATGCCGAATAGCGCGCCTGCAAGAGAAGTTGTTACCTCATATAGATAAATAAACTGGCCGACGGTATAGGCAGTTACCCGTGGGAAATTAACTGTAAGGCAGGGACGTTTACTTTGTAAAAGAGCATACTCTGTGGCCTTTTTTTCGCTGTTAAGCAATAAGCTCAAATCTTTACCGGCAAGGAAGCCGAGCTCCGGGGCGCAATCAGGGGCTGGGCCTATTTCCATGTCCTTGTCGAAATTATCGACTTGCAGGAAAGTGAACAATTTATCGTTGGGTCCTTCGCGGTAGAGCTGGACCTGGCTGTGCTGGTCGGTAGTGCCTAACGCCTTTACCGGCGTCGGGCCGATGCGGACTTCGCTGCCATCCAGTGCGTGTGCTTTTCCGAGACTTTCGGCCCATAGCTGGCGGTACCAATCAGCCAAGTCTTTGAGGTGGTAACTATATGGCATCATTACGGAGATTTTTTTACCGAGATTGTAGAAGTGATAGTTTATTGCGGCGTTGATTGCTGCGGGGTTTTTGTAGAAATCTTCGGTGCTGACTCTTTTGTCCATATCACGGGCACCTTCGAGAAGCGAGTCGATATCAATTCCGCACATAGCGGCACTAAAGAGGCCGACATCACTAAGAACGCTAAATCTGCCGCCGACGCCGTCGGGGACTTCAAGGCATCGCAGTTTCAAATCGTCAGCGATTTTACGCAGGGTGCCTTTTTCCCGGTCGGTTGTTGCGATGATCTGGTTGCGTAGGCCTTCGCGGCCAAGTCTATCGAGCAGAAGCTTATGGATAATCATAAATTGTGCAGCGGTCTCGGCGGTTTGGCCCGATTTGCTGATGACATTAAAGATGGTCTTATCGAGTTTGTCGCTGGCCCAATCCAGAAATGAAGTTAATTGCTGCGGGTCGATATTGTCGAAGACGAAGAGCCGGGGGCCGGGACGCTGCGAGTCGTCGAGATTGTGCATATACGGATTTAGCGTGGTTTGCAGAGCGATATTTCCGAGGGCGGAGCCGCCGATGCCGAGCACAACGAGATTTTCACATTGGTCTTTAAGCTCAGCAGTCAGCTTTTTGACTTTCTGGATGGTTTCCCTGTTATGGGGAAGGTCTCTATATGCTTTTCTTTCTTTGTTTAACTGGGGGATTAACGGCGAGGTTTTTTGGGCAAGGGTTTTTAGTTGAGCGTCGGTGATGCCGTGCTCGTTGCCAATGATTTCAGCTGTAACATTTTTATAGTAGAGTTTAATTTGAGATTCCGGCACAACTGTACTCCCTAATAATTTAAGCCCACCGGTAAGACCGGGAGCTAAATATTATTTAGTTTTTCAAGGTCGGCGTATTTTAACATAAGTGATTTTATTTGTCCTGTGTGAAATTTTATAACGATGACGCTGTTTTCGCCCATATCGACGAACTCTTTGACGGTTCCGCTACCGAAGAGTTTATGGCGGACGAGCTGGCCCGCAGCAAAGCTGGTGTAAGTTTGACCAGTGTCATCGGTATCGTCATAGCAATAGTGGGTTTCCTGAGGCTGGCTGGTGAGGTCAGCTCCAATCTCAAAGAGGAATTGTGATGGTATGGTTCGAAGCTGCTGGCCGCGTATTTTCCGGTATTGGGCACAGCTTATATAAAGGCCTGATTTGGCACGAGTGATGCCGACGAAAAAGAGCCTTCGCTCCTCCTCAAGCTCGTCTTCATCACCGGCATTGCTTCTTTCGTGCGGTAACAGACCTTCTTCTACACCTACGATGAAGACGTTTTCAAATTCGAGGCCCTTTGCGCAGTGCAAGGTCATAAAAGCGACACAGCCTTTGGATGCGTCATACGCATCGGTATCGCTGAAAAGAGCTATCTGCTGAAGGTAATCGAGCAATGATGGGGCTTCGGCCTGCTGGTCGTATCGGGCGGCGGCGTTTAGCAGCTCGTTCGCATTATCAATAGCATCTTGTCCGTCGGTACCTGCTTGCCGAAGCGACTTTTCCAAACCAGATTCAGTAAAGATGCGCTCGATGAGCGGTGCAACTTTGCCTGTAATATCTTTTTTGAGTCCCTCGAGCATATTGGTAAAGGCGGTGATTTTAGTTTTTGCGGCTTCGGATAAAGAATCGATATGCCCTGTTTTTCTCAAGGCTTCGAAAAAAGTGATGTTGTTGCGATCGGCATAATTGTGGATTTTGTCAATTGTGGTTTTTCCTATGCCGCGGGCAGGTGTGTTAATGATGCGCAACAGTGCGACTTCGTCATCGGGGTTGACGAGGATTTTCAGATAGGCGAGTATGTCGCGGATTTCTTTTCTGCCGTAGAACTCCACGCCTCGAACAATTTGATACGGTATTTTGTTCCTGATGAATGCTTCTTCGAGCAGCCGGCTCTGGGCATTAACACGATAGAATACGGCTATATCATTTAGAGAAGTGCCTTTATCGCTCAACTGCCTGACGTGATTGGCGACAGCTTCGACTTCTTCTAACTCATCCCCAAAGGCGTTTATGGCGACATCAGCAGAGGGCGGTTTTGTGGGAATGAGCGTTTTTTGTTTTCTGTTTTGGTTTTGTGCAATCAGCTTATCGGCTATTTCGAGTATCTCGGGTTTGCTGCGGAAGTTTTCTTCGAGTTTGACGACAGCGGCGTCGGGCCAGTCATTTTCGAAGGCCAATATGTTGCGGATGTCTGCGCCGCGCCAACGGTAAATGGATTGGTCTGGGTCGCCGGTTACGCAGATATTATTGTGTGCCGAAACGAGGGATTTGGCGATATTATACTGCGCGTGATTGGTGTCCTGGTATTCGTCAATGAGCAGGAATTTGAAGCGGTTTCCAAGCTCAGAGCAGACGTCCGGGCAGTCGCGTAGCAAAAAAGCGGTCTTCATCAGCAGGTCATCGAAGTCCAGAGCGTTATTTTCACTTAAGATGCTCTGGTATCGGGCATATATTTTGCCTAACGTATTGTGAAGAAAATCGTCAGCCTCCGTTTTGAAAATATCAACGTCTATGAGCCTGTTCTTTAACTTGGAAATGTTTTCGAGCGTTCGAGAAGGCGGGAAATTTGCGGTGTCAAGCTCGCAGTCCTTGATGGCTTGCTTAATGCATTTGGTCTGGTCGGCATCGTCATAAATACTGAAATTTGGGTTTATCTGTGCCTTATCAGCATATTTTCGGAGGATTCTTACGCATAAAGAATGGAATGTGCTGATATAAGCCCCGCCGGAAGCACCGAGAGAAATTGCCCGCTGGCGCATTTCCTCGGCAGCTTTGTTGGTGAAAGTTATCGCGCAAATATTATGAGGCAGGACGCCTGATTCGATAAGCGCGGCGATTCGGTAAGTGATAACCCGGGTTTTGCCGCTGCCCGGGCCGGCAATGACAAGCAGCGGTCCTTCAACGTGAAAGACCGCTTTTCTTTGAGATGGTGTCAATTGCTGCAAAAGTTCATTATGCATACAAAGAGTGCTTGTTCCGCGCCGGACAAGCAGGTTACTTTGACTGTTCGAGCTGCTTAAGGAGCTCTTCTTCCTGTTTTTCGAGCTGTTCGGCCAGTTCCGGCCTTTCTAATTTGATACGGTTATACAGAGCCAGCCTCATATTCGGAGGATACTGCTGGTCGTTCACAAAATCTATAAGCGCAAGATATCTTAACAAGGTGAAATCGGGCAAGTCAATCCTGGTTTCATCGTGAGGTAACTGGTAATGGTCATAAACTTCTTTTGCCATTTTTTCTCTGCCGAAAGCTTCGTCGTCGTCGTGCATCGCATATCTGAAGTAGCTTTCCCGCAGCATCATTCCAATAATTTCCTTGGCGTTGTTTACGTTAGTGTTCCGAAGCTCTTCGCGGAGTCGGTCTCTGACATAGATAACGAGAGGGACTTTGAATCTATCCTCTGGGTAAAGTTTTCTCATTTTGTCGTAGATTTGCTGGGCCTGCTGAATATGGCCTGCCTGGTAGAAGGAGAAAATGGCGTTCATAAGCATATTTCGGTGGGAGTCTTTAAGGGATTGAAGAGAGCCTGTTTTTTCTTTCTCGAGAAAACCGTATTTTTCGATTCTTGCCAGAGCGGCGTCGTTGTAGGAATCAAACATTCTCAGGTCCGGCCGCAGGAATATCTTTTTTTCTATTTTTGTCTGCGGTGTTTGCGAGCCCGAAGATGTTTCGACCGGCACATCATAGATAAATATTTTTCCGTTGCGGAAGAGGTCCTGCAAGCTATGGTTTACTATGCGGTCGGTTTGAATTTCAGCTGTGGAAGCATCATTTTTCCCAGCTACCTGTAACCCTTTGACTGCCCAGTAGATTGCGTGTGTGTCGGGGTGCCTCCAATCCAGAGGCGAGCGCATGTTGGGGTCATTAAAGTCAGTAGGACCATAAGTTTTATTTAGCTCCTGCATCAGGACGGGGTCAAGCTTCCAAGTGTTTCGCAGGCTGTAAGCCTTGGCGAAGATATCGAATTTACGAAGGGCTTCTGTGCCTCTGAAATTATCTATTACCTTGAAAGCTTCAGGATTAAACCTGTCAGGGTTTTGCCTTAAGGATAAATAATTGTTTACAAAATCGTTATTATTTTCGAACGTTTCGTCAGCAGCTTTCAGGGCTGTAATCAGCGGGGTAACATTTGGGTCATTTACAATTTGTTTCCAGTCAGTCGGAGCCTCGGCGATCGCCTTGAAATACTCGTTATCCGCCGGGGTAATCAGCGGTTCCATTGCCAGTGCCAGCTGCAGCTTGTAATATTCGTGCACATCATCTGATACGGAGCCTATTTTGTGCAGGAAGATTCTGGCCATTTCAAAGTAGAGTGAAATGCTTTTGGGGTTCAGCGGAATGCCTTTATCGCGAAGTAGCTCATAACCGTTCTTGACCCATCGCCATCGTTCTTCGGGCTGAGTTGCGGGTATAGCGACAGAAATATTATAGGCCATATTCCACGCATGGAACTCCCATACGGAAGGGAATCGAGGCTGTAAAGTGGTTATCCACTCCGCAATCTGTTTGGCGTCGAAGAATTCGCCCTCGTCTTTCAGTTTATCCGCCCGCAGCCATAGTATATCCACGAGCAGACCGCGAAAAGCGCCCATAGCGACGGTTGCGAATGCCAGCGAAGGCGGAGCATTTTCAAGGGGCTCGTTGGTTATCAGCTTCATTTGCTGCCGCTGGGAATTTATGTAATCAAGCTGCGTGCCGGCGGTAATGAGCAAAGAGACGGCGAGCACGATGCAAACAAACCAAATTATTATGTCTCGCAAACGCATAGGAAAGATAAAGATTAAAATGAAAAAGATACTTTATTTTTTTAAACTATAACTTTTGCAATTTCCTTATATCTGAAAATAATCAAGGCCGCAAGCCATAATAAAAGCGCCTTAATACCAATTAAAGAAACGACGGCTCTGGCCATTAAAGACCATCGCAATAATCGCGCAGGAATCAGGAATCTTGCGGGGTTGAGCTGGTCAAACTGTGGTAAGAGCTGAGTGATAGGCTTGATGGTGTAGGAATATATACTGCTTAAGTCTTTGCTGAGGTAGTCAAAGGACTCTATACAAAAATCGCTGATAGTTCCGGCAAAGAAGATTGTCAGACATAGCAGTATGGCCACGGGGAACGAGAGGAAAGTCGACGCTAATATTCCCAAACAAGCAAGGAAAATCAAACGGAGTAAGATTAAAAGAGTGCCTCTTATAAAATTAGCAGTGAAGGAGTCTGCTTTATAAAGCAACTCTAAGCCGTCTTCAGGCGGAAAGATTACGACAGTGTTGTTGTTAAGGGGGGGATTGAAGAACCTGACGGCCAGATAACCATCTTGTGCTACCGCGTCGGCGGGAACCTCTATCTCGTAGAAAGTGCGGATGAGGTCTTTACGGTCAACGGTATAAAACGGCGTTTGGCGTTCCATGCCGTATTTGAACGGACGGTCGTCACCTACGAACCATTTACCAAATACCTGTAAGTTGGGAGGATTTACTGAAACCTCATATTTGAATCTTATAAACAAGCTCTGATTAGGGTCGGTAGGTTTAACATTATTAAATTCCCAAACCAACTCGTTGCCGACCGCAGCAGCTCGTTTCCTAAATTTTATAGTATGTTCGATGTTTTTTTTGTAATTTTCACGTGAGGCTTTATTGCCAGTGATGCCCGCCGGCAGTTGTCCGGTTTCTTCAAGCTTCTTATAGGTGTCCTCGACCTCCTGTTTGACATCGTCTTCGGGAGGAAATAAACCGATCCGTGCGGTGAAAAACTCGTTGTCAGCCTGTATAAGTTCTGCCTGGCTCGCTTTGTAAAATTTCGGTGTGTAAATGGTAACGGTGTATATTACGGCAGAAAAGAGAATCAACAGTGCCACATCCAGCATTATTATACCAAGCAGTTTGCCAAGAAGAAGCTGGAAACGGCGGATGGGCTTGGTAAGAACGGTGTATATTTGCTTTTGCTGAATATCGCTGGTCAATGAATAAACCGAAACTACTATAGTGAGCAGAGAGAGCAGTAAACCAGTGAGTGAAAAGCTGTAGCTTATAAAGGTTTGGAGCCTGCCTTTCAGAGTGCCGTCGCCTGTCATCGAAACACCCATAAGGGGGAGCAGGACAATCAGCAGGATTATAAAGATAATGGCAGTTTTCATCCTGACAGCCTGCTTTAGAGTATTTATAGCGACAGCCCAGATGCTACGCATTGCCTGAATCTCCTGCCTGTGGCTTGCCGGTCTGCTTTCCGTCGGCATTTTGGTCTAATGGATGGTCTGTGAGGTTATCTAAAATACTTTTTTTGACTTGCTCTTTCCGAGGGGCTTGCGGTTCAACCGGTTTTGTTTCAACAACGGGTTTTGATTCGGCCTGCTCGGTTAGCTTACTAAGCAGCTGCTCATCAGGTTTAGGTTCAGAAGTTCTAACGGGCTCGACTTGCTTTGTTGCCGGAGGTTTTGAGGGGACTTCCGGCGATACCGACGTGGAGACAAGTTTATCGAGTATGTTTTCGGGATGGTCCTGAGGGGCGAGAAAATGGCCGATTTTGGTGGTACTAATTGCACCGCTTGTCGGCGTGGAAAGCTGCTGGGCTTCAGTCACGGTTCTGATGAAAAATGTTTCAAGCTTATCCATTGGAGAGGTAACGACACAATCAGCCTGTTCATTTCTGACTATCTGCTTTATTTTCTCGACAGCGGTATCACTGATGGAGCTGGTAGTAATCTGCCTTTTGTCGGTCTGCTGCAGAAGCTCTTTGACTTTGCCTTCGGACTGGATTTTGCCGCCGTAAAGAATCGCGATTCTATCACATACATCTTCGACATCTGCAAGCAGGTGACTGCAAAGCAGGATGGTTTTACCACGTTTTGCAAGATGAATAATTAAATCCTTTATCTGTCTTGTTCCGATAGGGTCAAGTCCTGTTGTCGGCTCATCGAGCATTAAGAGGTCCGGGTCATTTATCAGAGCCTGTGCGAGAGCGATTCTTCGTGCCATTCCTTTTGAAAAGGTTCCGATGGGTCTGTTTGCGACGGCCTTTAGCCCGACCATATCAAGCAGCGCTTCGATTCGCATTTTCCGCAGTTTGGACGGCAAGCCGAATAATCTGCCGTAAAAGTCCAGTGTTTCACGGGCGTTCAAATACCTGTAAAGGTAGGACTCTTCAGGCATAAATCCTATCCGAGCGCTGATTTTGGGATTGGCGGTCTCTCCGCCGAGACACAGGGCTTTGCCTTTTGTTGGGTAAAGCAGGCCGAGCAGTATTTTCAGAGTTGTCGTTTTTCCTGACCCATTGGGCCCCAAAAGGCCGAACACTTCATTGTACTGAATCTGTAAATTAAGGTCATCTACGGCATAAACCCTGTCCCTGCCCCACCAGTCGGAGAAAATTTTGGTCAAAGAAAAAGTTTCAATGGCATATTCCATAGTTTCGTATCTCGTATTTCATATTTTAAATGAGATGCACCTGACGTATCGCAATTATGGTTCGTGGCTGAGTTCCTCGCCAAAGCGCACAAGCCGCGCACTATTAAAAACAACAACCAATGAGCCGACGAAATGCAGAACTGCGGCATAAATGGCCGGCAGCCACGCGGCGGCGGCAGCAGCAACGCCAAGAATGATAAAGATAATTCCGAAACAAAGGTTTTGACTGATAACACCTCTGGTTTTTCGCGAAAGGCGAACAAGAAAAGGCAGCCGCCTCAAATCGTTACTCATAAGTGCAATAGAAGCGGAATTTATAGCGACATCGCTACCTGCGGCCCCCATAGCTATACCAAGGTCGCCTGCCGCCAGGGCCGGCGCGTCGTTTATGCCGTCACCGACTACTGTGACGGTGTGTCCGGTGGCTTTAATTTGCTCGACAATCGAAAGTTTGTCCTGCGGCAAGCACTGTGCTTTAAAATCGGTGCAGCCGAGTTCGGCAGCGACACGGTTTGCGACCTCATCTCTGTCGCCGGTGAGCATAGTTATCCTTTTTATGCCGAGGTCGAGCAACTCAGTAACGGCCTGTTTAGCTTCGGGTCTGGTTTTGTCCTGCAAGCCAATCCAGCCGATGCACTTGGAATTCTTTGCCACATATAAAGTGCTGAAACCGTGCTCTTCGTGAAGGCCTGGGGCAGCGACTGTGGTTGTGTCCACATTGTTTTCCTTCAGGAAGGATTCTCTACCGAGGACAATTTTGGCAGAGTCAACGAGGGCGGTTATGCCTTTGCCGGGGGTTTCTTTAAAGTTGCTCGGTTCAGGCAGTGTAAGGTTTGCCTCTTTTGCTACCTCGTGGAGAGCTCTTGCTACGGGATGTTTACTCATTTGTTCAGCAGAAGCAGCGACTGACAGCAGTTCAGCCGCTTCAACACCTTCCGCGGGCGTCAATTTTGTTACATACAGCCGGCCGGTTGTTACCGTGCCGGTCTTATCGAAGACCATCGCTGTCATCTTCCCGGCAATCTCAAGGTCAGCGACGTTCTTTATCAGAATTCCAAGCCGGGCCGAAGCTGAAATCGCCGCGACCATTGCCGTAGGAGTCGCTAAAATCAACGCACAGGGACAGGAAATAACAAGTATCGTAATTGCCCTGTTAACATCGCTGGTAAAGAAAAGGACGATGCCTGCAATCATTAGTATAGTTGGCGTGTACCACTTAACATAACTGTCGATTATCCTCATAATCGGTATCTTTGTCAGCTCGGCCTGAATAATCAAAGACTGGACCTTGCCGAGAGTTGTATCCTTGCCGGCTTTTGTTACGGTGATATCGAGGACGCCGGTAAGGTTCGTTGTTCCGGCGAAGACCTGCATTCCCGGCACCTTATCGACAGGGAGGGATTCTCCGGTTATTGTCGCTTCATTAACGGAGCTGAGTCCTTTTACGATTTCGCCGTCGGCGGATATATTATCTCCCGGCCTGACCCGGATGCAATCGCCGGCCTGAAGGGCACTAACGTTTACTTCCTTTTCAGAACCGCCCTGCTCGATCAGGTTTGCCCTGGTGGGTGTAAGTTTAATAAGCGATTCAATAGATGCACGTGCGCCAAGAGCGGTTCGGCTTTCTATAAGCTGACTCAGAAGCATAAAGAATGCAACGACCCCTGCAGTAACATAGTTTTGCGTTGCAAAAGCGGCGATTATTGCCAGAGCTACCAGCTCATCCATATGCATTTCTTTTTGTAGGAGGCTTTTTACTGCGTGCAGAACAATGGGTGCACCAAGCAGTATTGCGCCGGCCATTGCCAGGAGCTCAGTATTGAAACTACCGTGGCCATAGAAGAAGCCGGCTAACCAGCTGTTTATCAGCAGCACTCCGCCTGCCAATGTGCCCAGCATCGCGATGCTTACGCGGATTTGTTTGCCGCGGGTATGCTCAACGGTAATTTCATCTTTCAAATGTAAGTGGTCGTGAGCCATATTTTATGTTTTTTATTTTTCCTCAGATTTCGGTTTTAGCGTTTGGTCTTTGTTCAGGAGAAGTCTAATCTCCCTGCCTTTGATACCTGCATCCGGCTGAATTATGATTTTTTCGTCTACGTTGTTAAGGATATATTCTATAGCATCCTGATAGATTTTTTGAACAACCAGTTCAGGCCGTTTGCGGTATTCTGGCAGTAGTTTTTGGAGGTATTCCGCATTTGCTTTGGCGGTTTCCACCACTTTTGTTCTATATGCTCTGGCGCCGGCGATTTTTTCCTGAGCTTGGCCGGCTAACTGAGGCCACAGCAGTTCTTTTTCCTCTTCGCCGGTAGTTTCATTCTTAAGGGTTTCAAAAAGCTGGGCGGCGACAGGACCTGCGACTTCGTTAAGAGTATTTTCAGCATAGCCCTTTGCTTCACTAATGGTCTTTTGACTGTCCTGGCTCGCCTTGATAGAGGCCAGGAATGCTCTATCAACCTGCCGGGGCCAGGTTATGTCGGTGAGTTGTACCGATACAACTGCTATGCCGCTTTCTATATGGTCTAATTTTTCCTGCAGCAATTTTTTAACGTGTTTCGGGATTCTGTCCTGGCTTGAGATTGCCTCGTCAATGGTGTAGTTGACCATTGCGGTTACAACCGCATCCTCGAACAGGTCCTCCAATAACGGCCTTATACTTTTTTCTATAACGTCAGCGTAGTTTTGCCCCGGCGATGTATCATCCGTGTAAGTATTTTTAAAGAAGCGTTCGGGGTCGCCAATTTGATAGGTGAGCTGCCATTTGCAATGGACAATATGGTAGTCGCTTCCGGTAAGTCCGGGGATAGTTTGGCTCTGTTCTTCACTCCGGATGATACAATAACCTTCTCTTATAGGGTTTAATGTCGCCGGCACTCGAGATTTTCTAACTTCCGGGCTCAGCAGCAATTCGTCCGGCCGCTGATAATACCAAAATGAGTCGACCGGCAAATTTAGCTTTTTGGCTACGGGGATTTTTACAATTTTGTCTATCGGATATGGAAACACCCACTTCAATCCCGGCCCAAGGATTCTGTTTTCTCCTATACCGCAAATCTTTCCGAACCTCAAAACAAGCGCCTGCTCGTCGGGCTCAACGGTTCTAAAACCCGAGGCGAGAAAAACAACAATGAGCACAATCATTATTATCTTTAGGACAATAAAGCTGATTCGTAACGCCTCCGACAGGGATTTACCGGCGGCATCAAGCTCATCGCCGGCGGCTTTTCCGGGCGGTTGTATCAGATGTTTATTATTATCGTCTGTCATAATTACCTAATTATTTTTTCGGTTTGATATTGGGCATTCCCTTTAACAATTCAAACGGCTCTGTATCAGTGCTGAAAACAATAGTTGACCTTTTCTCCAGAAATTTTTTGAGAGCATCGATATTCCGCAGAAAGATTGCAAAGTCTGGGTCTTCCTCGAGCAATTTATAATATTTCGCGGCTTCGGCGTCGCCCTCAGCACGTATTGCCTTTGCCCTTGCCTCCGCGGCGGCAAGCAGCTCTGTCTTTTTTGAATCGGCGTCTGTTTTTATCCTGGTGGCTTCGGCGTTTCCTTCGGCAATAGTGGCTTCGGTCTTACGGTTTCTTTCAGCCCTCATTCGTTCAAAAACGTCTTTGCTGACCTCCTCACTGATTTTAAGTTGCTTTATTCCGAGGGTTTTGATTTCAATGCCATAATTGGCCCTGACAGGCTGTTTGAGGTCGGCAAGCATCTCGTTTTGAATCTCTTCAAATTTTATTTTTGAAGGGTTGCTATTCACAAATTCAGCGAAATCGTGCCCGCCGATTATCTTATTCTGCGTATCGCTAAGCTGGCTGAGCAATTTGTTTTCGGCTTCCTTGATAGTTCCGACGGCATTGAAGAACATGAGCGGCTCGGCAATTTTCCAAACGACGTAGGTGTTCACGATAATGGGTACGGCCCCCTTGGTTGTTGTCTCGCCGAGGTCGGCTTCGAAGACCCTCATTCGGGAATCAAATTTATAAACCTGTTCGATTGGAGCAGGCCATTTGAAATACCAGCCCGGTTCGGTGATTCCGCGGGTGGGTTTGCCGAAGGTAGTTACCAAAGCAGATTCTATCTCCCTGACCTGGAACGAGACAAAATACAGCACCATAATGGCAACTATCAATATGATAAAAATTGTAATGGCTATATTTTTCATTTTTTGTTACTCTCCTGAAGACCGCTTAATTCATATAAACTCGGCGTTAGTTTGTCCTGAGCGTCGAATATAAAAACCTGTGTATCATTCTGGTCGGCGACCACAACATATTTTCGTGTGTTCTCAAGAGCCTCCTCCAAAGCCGCTAATCTCTGTTCCTGTTTATAAATCTCTTTTGCGGCCCTGTAGGCTTTAAGCTGGCTGTCGAATCGCTGTCCCGTCGCCTGAGCAAGTGTTGCTTTCTCAAAAGCGTAGCTTTGCGCTTCTCGTAATGTGCTGAATATCTTGCCCTTTGCTTCTGCGAAGGCCGAATCCAAATCATTGGCAAGTTTTTCGATTTCCTTGGGCTGATTTTTCTCCTTAACCTGCTGGTATTTGGCTGCGAGACTATAAAGCCTGTCAGCGTCCTCTACAGAACCTGCGAGGGCGCTCAAAACTTTGTTGCGCTCTGCATAAGCACCGAGGATAAGTGCCTGTTTCTTTTGAACGGCCCCAATAACCTTTTGATAGTCTCCTGCGACTTGGGGCGGTGGGTGAATCCCCTGAAGGCCCAAAAATATGATTTCAACACCTAGGCCGGCTTCGTCAGCAGCGGCCTGAATGCGGCTGATTAAAGTACGCTCAGCTTCGGCACGGCCGGCTCCAAGCAGGCTCTGATTTATACTGGCTTCGTCATTCACTTCAATCTTTGCACTGGCTGCGAACCGGGTAAGCTCGTGATAACAGATAGACTCAAGCAGCTTTTCCGGCTCGTTATGGTTATAAATGAAAGAATACAAATCTTTTATTTTGTATTGAACGGGAACGGTAGCAACTATGAGACTTACGGGGACAGCTCCGGCGGCCGTCTTGGAACTTGTCTGTTCACTGGCGACCAGCAAAAGGTCTTCCTTTTCGTAATGAGCTTTACCCCACAGCAGCGGTTCACGGTCAAGCTCTTTGGTGCCTGGTTTGTACTTCGGGACAAAACCTATGCTGATTTCTGAAACCATTTTCGTGGGATGCTTATAGGTGATATCGATGGGCCAGGGCCATTTGAAAGTCAGTCCGGGCTTGGCAAGTCTAACCTGGTTGGTTTCGCTTAAGGGATTGCCGAAATGCTCTATTATTGCCTCTTCGTTCGGGTTCACTACTACGATACAACTCAACAGATACAGTGTAACCGCAGCAAAAAGAATCAAAGGTGCTATTGCTTTTTCGAGGAGTTTATAAAACCATGTTTGAGAAACTTTAAAACCGAACTGGTAATCGATGGTGCTTGCGGCTGTTCGGAATAATCCGCCCGGCTCATTTATAGTCCCAAGCAGTCTGCTGTCAAAAGCGCTTTTGGCATATTGGCCTTTTAGCCTCGGGCGGTAGATATCGAAGACGATGTTCAGAGCGGTTTCTGCACCAATGGCGAGCAGCAGGATAGGGACAATAAGATCGATTACATTAATCACAATGAAAATCTTGAATTGTGCCAACGCCAGGCTAATAGCCAGCGCGAAACACAAAATAGCTATACCGAGCAAGATACTGCCGCCGGCCCTTAAGGGTTTCCACTGCAGTTGTGCCGACATACCCGTGGCATAGCGGGAAATTATGAAGCTGACGAACGCCACGGCCGTCATACAAGCGGCACAAACTAAAGGCTGCTTCGCCTCGTGCTCGGCAGCGGCCTGGACAGCTTTTAATAAGTACAGCCCAATGGCTATCTGGTAAGCGGCTATAATTGCGGAGAATATGGGAATGAACCATTTTTCGAGCAAATCAAGCCGGCGCTGGGCAACAGCGAACATAACAGCCCGTTCCCCCCCTGCCTGGAATATGGTGGTGGCCTGCTTGCTCTCGGCCAATTGGCCCATATCGAGCTTTTCCTGCTCGGCCAAGGCCCGTTGATGAAACTGAATGGCCAGAACAAACCAAATCAGGGCTGCCGAGAGGATAAGCCAACTGATTGCAGAAAGCGCGAAGAATCCGCTCCATCGGCCCACAAAAAAGACGATGCCGAAAAACACGATGCTTAAAATCAGGGATGCTCGAGCTATATGTTCAGCACGTTTGGACGATGTTGTCATTCTTTATCCTTACTTTTATACTTCGAACAAAAAGCCGCGAATACGGTATATATCCAGATATATACAAACTCTTTACAATCTATAGATTGCGTAATATAATAATAAACATCATTTAGAGTCAATTACAAAAAACTTGTTACTTAAAATTATGCCGCAAACGGGTAGTGAATAATGCATAAGAAATTATTTACAATAGCTAAAAACACCTTTATAGAGACATTAAGACAGCCCGTCTACGCCGTAATAATCTTCGCGGCCCTGTTTTTATTCTTTATAAGTCCATCCCTGACTATGTACACAATGAGCGACGACAATAAACTTTTGCGAGAAGTAGGGTTATCTACGCTGTTTTTGGCCAGTTTGTTCATAGCAATATTTTCCGCATCCGGGGCCGTGGCCGAGGAAATCGAAAATAAGACGATAACCACCGTCCTTACTAAGCCGGTGCAACGTCCGATATTCATTATTGCGAAGTTTTTTGGTGTTTCTGCCGCAGTGGCTCTGGCACATTATATCTGTACTATCGCCCTACTGATGGCAATCAGGCATGGCGTAATGCTATCGGTGAATGATACGACCGACTGGACGGTTGTAGGCACAGCGGCGGTTGTGTTTGCGGCGGCATTTTTGTTAAGTGCTTTTTTCAACTATGTTTATGACTGGAAATTTTCGTCAACGGCCATCGTACTGCTTGGTATGTTTGCTACGGTCGGCATCATATTTCTATATTTTATAGACCGAAACTGGCAATTTAACCCAAAGGACAACGGCATAAATACGCTGGATGTCTATGGGGCGATATTGCTGTTGTTAGCTGCCCTTATAATTGTGGCTCTGGCGGTGGCGTTTTCTGCCCGTTTTAATATTATGGTAACGCTCTCAGCCTGTATTGGGATTTTTTTGTTGGGTCTTATAAGCGATTACACGTTCGGCAGGTTCGCAGAAACGCAATTGTGGGCCCAAATAGGCAGGCTTTTGGTGCCGAATTTGCAGGTTTTCTGGATAAGCGATGCGATTTACGAGGGCAGTGAAGTGCCTCTGAAGTATATACTAATAAGCGCTTCTTATGCCTCGTGCTATACGATAGGTATTCTTGCTTTAGCTGTTGCTTTCTTCCAGCGCCGGCAGGTAGGATAATTCGCTGTTCGCATCTCGTATCTTGTCCCTGATTTCCCAGAGTTGCGCAAAATAAAATAGCCGCGATTAGTCCAACAGGCGAAATGTCACGTCATAGCGGCAGTAACCTTCCAAATACAGAGATGGCCGTGCCGTAAAACAACAGCGTTTTTGGCCCAAAATCAGCGTTCGTCCGAGAAAACCCGGAAAATTTGGCTATTTTCAGAATTTAGTCTTGACATTCCGGATGGTGGAGGGGTACAAGGTAGTTTATGTGGAATTAGGCCGTTCTTTTGTTACGGCCGTAAGAAGGAGGTTGAGAGTGGTGATGCGGAGGAAAAAGCATTCCGTTTATAAGCCCATATGTGCGGCGACCGTGCGCACATCTCTTTTATCCCATAAAACTTCAACTATCCTTAACACATCCGGATAATATTTTTGAGAAGAAGAAAACTATCAAAAACTAAAAGAAGAGGTTGAGAGTGATGGAAGGCAGGTGGAGTGAGAAATTCGAGGCACTGGTCAGGATGTCTTGGTTTTCTTCCGATTTCCCCATTTTCTTTCAGCAGCTTAATTTCTTCGGTAAAGGATACTTGAGATTTTCTGGAGGAGTAGAGATGAAAAAAAAGGAATGACAATTTGTGCGGTTGGAACAATGGTAATGGTATGCGCGTTACCCGCAATGGTGACGATAAATGACTGTCCCTATTTTTCAAAAGGCAAGAGAAACAGGGGAAATAAACTAAATTTAAATGAAGGAACCATATTATGTCTACTCGACGAAGAAAAAATTATTATATTGTGCCTTCCCTTGTCATCAGTATCTTAGTTGTGATGGCTCTTCCTGCACCTGCCTTATGTGAAACCTTAACTACAGAAATACTTATCTCAGGCACGATCAATGGTGAAGCCTTGGCCGGGACCGGTACAAGCATTTTGAATTTGGACAACGGCTATGCGAATACAACGATCCAGTTTACCTCGATTCCCACATCTTTCGACATAGTCGCGTATGGAAAGTCGTGGAAGACTAAG
The DNA here is from genome assembly GCA_028714855.1 of Phycisphaerae bacterium. Taxonomy (NCBI): domain Bacteria; kingdom Pseudomonadati; phylum Planctomycetota; class Phycisphaerae; species Phycisphaerae bacterium. The sequence goes on from JAQTLP010000007.1 coordinate 77,055, forward strand.
CATCATCCGAAGAAGCCCCCGGTATTTGCGTTAGCCGCCAACTTTGATGACTTGAGTCCAACCGGTTATAGTTTCGAAACCACTATTATGTATGATGGCGGATTAGGCATACTTGTTAACACGGGGCAGGTAGTGCCGACTGCTTGGAACGAGGACCGCTACGAACTCGATGTCCAAGGGACATATTCCGGCTATTTAGGTGGTGTCGGCATCCAAGCATTTGGTGGAAGATTTGAGAACGTGATTAGTGTACCAGGCGATATATTCATGACAGATACTGAAGTTATCGACTTCGGCAACGGCAATACACTCGGTCTCACGGAAACTGGGACTTTTACGCTTTTCTCAGGGGCGACTCTGCCGGTTGACCCGCAATTCTTGATTTTTGATGAGGTGATCGTTTCATTCGATCCCAGTAGTGGGATATTGAACCTAGATACTCAGGCACTGTTTGTGCCCGAACCCACTACACTTTTTCTGTTTGGTTTGGGCGGTTTGCTGTTTCGCAGAAGAAAACGTGCATAAGTTCTGACTTTGTCTGTTTTCAGTTAAGACAAATAAGAAAATAAAGGGCGTCGTAAAACTGCGACGCCCTTTTTACTTAAACAGTCCTTCGAGATACGATTAACAAGATAGGGTCTTAATAACCGCTATTTCATCGCAATTTTGCTGCTTGGAGCATCTGGCACAATCGCTCCAGACCTTCATAGGCAGTTTGTCCATTTGTATCACTTCAAAGCCAAGCTTTTGAAAGAACTCAGGATATAATGTAAGAGCAACAACCTGCGGTGCGCCGAGCAGAACAGCTTTTTCAACAGCGGCCGCCACGAGCGATTTGCCAATTCCCTTATTGGTGTTTGCTTCCTCGACTGCCAGCGATTTTATCTCTGCCAGGTCTGACCATATTACCTGCAGGGCGCAGCAGCCCACCACCCTGCCGTCTAATTCAGCAACCAAAAAAGATTGCAGGTTCTCGTAAATGTCAGCCATTGGCCGGAACAGCATCTTATTCTCTTCCGCATAAAAATTAATCAGAGAATGAATGGCTTTGGCATCGGTAATTTTTGCACTGCGTACCTTCATAGATAAAAAGTATATCCAATCGTGTGCTATTTTCCAACATTAATCTTGTTGGAAACCCGGTCAGATGCGGGAAACACCAAAAAAGAAAGGAAAAAAGACTGGAAAAGAGATTGCTTATAGTTACAATGGCCGGGATTATGAGATTTATACTCATTGATAAGGTTGTTTTGCTGGAAACAGGCAAAATGATAAAGACGGTCAAGGGCGTTTCTCTGGCCGAAGAATATCTGGCGGACCATTTTCCGACATTTCCGGTGCTGCCGGGTGTGTTTCTACTGGAAGGGTTGATTGAGTCAGCGTCTTGGCTGGTCCGGGAGGCGGAAAATTTTGCCCACAGTATGATATTGCTTGAAGAAGCGAGAAATGTAAAGTATAAGAGTTTCGCGGCGCCCGGTGCCCAGATAGAATATACAGTCCAGGCAAAAACACTAGAAGAGAACATCAGTGGTTTCGCCGGCTTTGGTGTGTCAGGCGGCCAGCAGATTGTGGAAGCAAAATTTGGATTAAGACACTTTAACCTTGCCGATAAGGATTCCGCGATGGCGGCGACCGATGCGAAAATAATCGAAAATATGAAGAAACGATGGGAACTGCTAAGATAAATCGTAGTTGCTGGAGGTAAAAAACTATGGCAATGAGTCGGGATGAGATTTTTCAGGAGGTTCAGGAAGTTCTGGTTGATGCGCTGGGGGTTGACAATGATGAGGTTACGACCGGTGCAACCTTGATGGGAGATTTGGGAGCTGAAAGCATTGACTTTCTGGACATAGTATTCCGATTGGAAAAGGCGTTTGGAATAAAGATTCCGCGAGAGGAGCTGTTTCCTGCCGAGAGTCTGATGAGTAATCCCGCGTTTATCAGTAACGGGAAATTGACCGGGGCAGGACTGGTTGAGTTGCGGGAGAAAATGCCGCATACCGACCTGGCCACATTCGAGAACGACCCGGATATCAATAAGCTGGGCGATTTGTTTACTGTCGGTGCGATTGTAAATTACATAGATACTAAGCTGAACGCTGCGTAAAATTTTCGACACGGACTTGTCCGCTACAGGCGGATTTTAATTTGATATTATTTCTAACGTCAGGTTCACACTGTTAACCATTTGTATGATGCAACGCGGAATATCTAAGCAAACAGAGAGGCCTTGGCTGCAATTAGAAGTTAGTAGATGCCGCGTGCTGCAACCTTTAGAATATATATGTTTATTAACACATAATCCGAAAAGCATTTATTGGAGCGTTTTTGATGTCGGAAAAGCCTTTTGCGTTATCAGTCAAAGTCGTGATACTTGATAAGAATGGCCGCTGTCTGCTTTTAAAGCGGTCGATGAGCTCCAAGTATAATAAAGGCAAATGGGATCTTCCTGGGGGTAAAGTCGATACAAACGAGGATTTTGAAAAAGCATTACTTCGCGAAGTGGCAGAGGAAACAGGTCTAAAAATATCACTGGAAAAAGTAGTCGGTTCAGCTCAATCCGAAACTCCCACTAAAAAAGTAGCATACATAATACTGGAAGGAACGATTATTTCCGGTGAAGTTAAACTCAGTGATGAACATAATGAATACATCTGGGTCGATCAGAGCAACTTGGCAAAGATGGACCTTTGTAAACAGTTCTACCACTTTGCTAAGATATATAGCGGTTCGTCTTCGGAACAGAAACGGGACTCGTTCGATTGATATTGTAGTATAAAAGAGAATCGTTCAGGAGGTATTTATGCCGCTGAGTGATAGTAAACTTACCAACGAAGAGTTGGTTCGGAAAAAAATCAAACGGTATGCCAAAGAAAGACCTCGCTATAACAAATATGCGGAAATTCTTAAAGTGATTTTGGAGAAAGCTGCTAATCGATACGCTCCATTGGCTATTATCCAAGCCCGAGCAAAAACAGTAGCCAGCTACGCAGAAAAAATACTGCGTAAGATTGAGAGGTACCGACTGACAGACAGTGACGGCAATCCACTTCATCCTGTAACCGATCTCTGTGGAGCCAGGGTGGTTACTCATACTTTATCCCATGTAAAAGCCATGTCCAGATTTATTGAAGAACACTTTGAGATTGATAAAGAAAATAGTGTTGACTTGGCTAAGCGTCTTAGGGCTAATGAATTTGGATATTTATCAGTTCATTATATTGTACGATTCCGGCGTGGTGTTTTCCCAACAAAAGAGATACCTATTAAGATTCCCATGGATGTCTATAGGCTTAACGCAGAAATTCAGGTCAGAACACTTCTCGAACATACGTGGGCGGACATCGAACATGGCCTGCTTTATAAGAGCAACATTAACACCCACAAAAAATGGGAGCGTGAATTTGCTCGTCTCGCGGCGATTCTCGAAGATGCAGATAAATCTTTCGAAAGGCTTGAAGCAGCTATCAAGGACTATAGTAGCAATTACATTGCATATATGAATAGACAAGAGATCAAAAAGGAAATGGCTATACAAGACATCGTTTTGTCGGTAGCTCCTAAAGATGTTGAGGTTGCACATCGTATAGCCAAGCTTGCTATGTGTTTGGGGGATTGGCAGAAAGCAATTAGAACACTTAGGCCGTTTGAAAATCTGGATGTCGGGCCTATACTGCGTGACCTTGGCATTTCAGAGTGTAAGTTATATAAGAAAAATAGCAGAAGGTTTCAGTTAGGACAGAAACGTATAGAAAAAGCTATCGAACTTAATCCCACAGATTCCGATGCTTTGTCGGCACTTGGCGGCACATGGAAAAAAATCAGCGGGAAAAAGGCAGCGGCACAATACCGGCGTGCTTATGAAATAGTTCCGGATGATCCTTATCCACTCGGCAATTATCTAGAATACGAAATCGCCAAAAGCAAGAACCTTAGTCCCGTTTCGCTGGCTAAGCCAAGTTTAATCAATGCCATTAAAAAATGCTGGAATCAAATTGATATTGGTGTAAATATACCATGGGCTTATTACGATATGGGAAAGTTCTACTTATTGCTCAATGAGCCTTATAAAAGTTTAGATATGTATGCAAAGGCAGTACAACTTAGCACCTCTGCATTTATGATTGAGATATCATTGAATTCTTTAAATAAAGTTGCTGTTGTCAGGCGATTCCTTACAGGATATGAATGGGTATACAAACTTTTACAGCTTTCTTTAGCAGCCAAATACCCTAAAAAGACAAGTAAATATGTGCTCCAAGTGTTAAAAAAGAGGGCTTCTGGACATGTTCACAAACCTGTGGTGATAGTTGCTGGCAAATGCGCTTCGAGTATGCAAAAAGAACTTCGGAAATATAGGAATATCCTTTTCAATGCCTTTCGAAAATTTAAGGGTGTGGTAATATCGGGTGGTACGACATCTGGCATTAGCGGATTTATAGGAGATATAGCAGGAAAGCATCCCAATACCATCAGGGCTATTGGTTATATCCCTCGGAGACTGCCGAAAAATACAAGATTGCACAAACGCTATAGCAGAGTACGCCATACTAAAGGTACAAACTTTAGCCCCCTTGAATCCCTGCAAAGCTGGACGGACATTATTGTTTCAGGAATTGACCCTGCAAATGTTAAGGTTATCGGCATAGGTGGAGGTACGATAACAGCATCTGAGTATAGGATTGCATTAGCTTTAGGGGCAAAGGTCGCTGTTCTCGACGAGAGCAGTGGCGAAGTCGCAAAAATTATCCAAGATGACCAATGGAACACATGTAAAAATCTTTTACCTTTACCTGCCGATTCAACAACCATCGGCACTTTCATAAGATATGATATTCCTAAATTACCTTCTGGTGTACGAGATACCATTGCGATGGCTATTCACCGACAGTACAGACAGGACCAAATTGGAAACTTGCTTACGGAAAAACCTTCGACTTCGGAATGGAGCAATTTACCAGAAAATCTCAAAGAGTCTAATCGGCAACAAGCGGACCACATATTCGAAAAGCTCGACAGTGTCAGCCTAACCGTTCATAAAGTTAGGGGACGCGGAATTAAACTGCTGAAGTTCAGCGATAAAGAAGTTGAGATTTTAGCAGAAATGGAGCATGCCCGTTGGAACATTGAACGTATTCTGGACGGCTGGAAATTGGGGCCAGAAAAAGACCTTAATAAAAAGGTTAGTCCATATCTGGCACCTTGGGAGAAACTCCCTGAGGACGTCAAAGAGTGGGATAGGCAGACCGTTCGAAAAATCCCGGAATATCTGGCCAAAGTAGGCCTTGAAACTCGTCGGAAGTCATAACGAATTAAATTCCAGTAAACGATCAAGGATTGAGATTTCTTATGAGGCGGTTTAGAAGCCAAGCAGTTTTTTTATCCATTGATACCGCCGGTCCAAGTAAAAGCCTGCCAGTAAGAGCAACATCACAATGGTATATCCTGGTGCCTTATCGAAAACTGTCCCGCATATAACTGAAAGGATATAAACCGTCAGGACAATTCTCTGCACAAGTCGCGTAATTTGGAGCCCGGAACAATGATTTAAACAAGCTAGTAACATATATATGCTCATCCCGAACTCTGTCAGAATACGAAGCATACGCGGCATTTCCTTAAAATATTCAACACTAACAATGCTCTGCGTGCCCGAATAGTACCCAATCAGTTCCGCACATCCAAGTAAAAAAAAATGCAACCAACTCCACCCATAGCCCACGCTAACAATTGAGCAAACAAGGCATAGCGTTTATCCAGCAAGATTAAGGCGTAACTCAATAACCAGATTAAAAATGAGATTGCGAAGATTACTTCCAGCAATAATTTCACTGTGGGGGTTCGAGCAAAGGACCAAAGAGATACAAGCGACCACACTCCGCATCCAACTCCAGTACCAGCAAAAATATACGCTAGGAACTCACCCCAAGCACCAGCCTCTTTTTGTAGATGACGCACATTTAGATGCCACCGGCAGTACTCCTCGCCTTCTATGGCAAGTCTACTACATCCTCGGACACCATAATTCTCACCGCATTGAAACCTCATTGTAACTTTCCTCGATTAATTCAACCACTCAATCTCTGCTTCTCGGCTTCAATCGCCTCTTTGAAGATTTCCTTAAGCCACTTCAATGCTCCGGTTTCTTTGGATTTTCGGAAGAGTTCATCTAAATACCGTTTATCCGCGCCTCTTTGGGAAATCTCTACAAGCAGCGCCTTCCGACGACGCCACTTCACATATAAGAATGGAGAAAGCCCCGCTAGAATGAAACCGAGAATCAATCCAAGTGCTCCAACAAATCGCGCAAGCTGGTATCGCATGGCGTTTTCGGTTTGAGAAGCAAGCTTCTCGACTAAGCGAACCAGGTAAAATTTACCCCGTACTTGAAATACCTGGTCACATGTCGCTCCAGGAAGCGTTTTCTCAAGGACACTCTGGAGCCCTTCAATTACGCCAATTCCAGGCACTGGAGACAGTGGTGCTATGGGCTTATCGATAACACCTCCAACTGCCGCTGTTTTCAGATCCGTCGATAATTCTTCAGCGACCTTTGAGAATCCTTCACCCTTCACGATTCTCTGCTTGGCCATTTCTGCTGTGTCCCTGCTGTCAACCTGAATCACGGCAAGCTTATATGAGGGCTGTCCTTTGTTGATATTATGGTAACCAAGATATCCAAAGCCGCCGATCATCACCACTCCGAGCACCAGCAGCATAAAGCCCGCCAAGCATTTGGATCGAAACCACCAGTTTCGCATCAGTTTCCGTGACAGATTGCGTTCCACGAGCACTTTGATGTACGGCCTGACCCATACATCAAGCTCGTCCGGCAGAAGTTTCTGATCGGTGCTCAAAAAGTGTTTATGGTGAACAGCCAAGACATCCTCGTACAAGGAAGTTAGTCCAACAAGATTGAAATCAAGGGTGCCTTTGTCCACATTTTCTCTTACTGTGGGGTCTTCACGTACAAAGGAAGCGTTCATGCCATCCCAGAGCTGTTTTGTCTTACCAGTGGCCATGTTAACTATTAGATGCATTGACGGCACATTGTTATCAGGATAGCGTTGTTGATGAATATTGTCTAAGCGAGACAAGTCACGTGCTAATTCGATGGTAGGACGGCAGATTACGTAACCGTAGCTGGCTAAGGCAAATCCTGCGCTTACCAAAGGAGTATCGTCCGCTGGTGAATCTATTAGGATTGCACCAATTGGCGCTGGTGCACTTCTTTGCATTGTTTCTTCGAGAATCTCCATAGCCGCAAGGTTTCTATCTTTCAGGCCTGCCACAGCTTCAAATCCTGGGCGGTTGTCGCTAGCATGTCGGCCCGGTATGAGAAAAATCTGCCCGAAGCGTTTCTCGTGAAGAAACGGTGGCGTAACTTCCCACATTCCCAAGTCTCGGTTGGACGCGATATTTCCTCCGGTTTTTGCGTATGTAGCATCCAATACAGTCCAAACACGTGGCCGCCGATTCGCACGTGGTGTCAGATAGCCAGCAATGCCGGCTGTGTTAGTATCCATATCAATAATAAGGACATTGGTACCCGTCATGGCTATCAGGTCGGCCGTAGCAGTGATGAATGTTGATTTTCCGACGCCTCCTTGCCTACCCATAACTGCGATAATTGGACAATCCTTGGCGGATGGAGTGTCATATAGTTCCCTTCGTATCCTTTCAACTAATTCTTTATAGGAATCTTCAAAACCTAAGAGGTACTCAAGTATTTTTTCTTGGGTTACCAGGATTATCTCAAGACCACTGGCAGAGCTCTTTGGGATAGCTTCTAAGAAAACGGGAATAATTCGAATTTCCCTTTCATCGGCCCGCAGCACTTCACGCCTTACAAATCTCGACTTTAGACCGGCTTGTGAGACAAAGACGATTAATACATCTGCTTTTGTCGTCTGAGCGGCTAATACCTCAAGAAAATCGTCTCCATATTTGCCTATCTTCCTATCCCAGAATACTTCAATATCAGGTTCATTCTCGAGACGAGAGACATACTTTTGAACTTTTTCTCGATCCTCATTCGCATAACTGACAAAGACATTTTTCATTCTTGTATCTCCGTTTCAGCAACTCCGCCTGTTCCTTTTGGGAATTTAACGAATTACCACCCATCCTTCGGATTTTAGCATCTTTTGCCATGTTTTTATCTGAATATCCGTGAATCGCTCTAAAACATTACATTATTAGTCTATTGTCTTCTCATTCTCTATTTTTGTCAATTCTTAAGGTCGAATAATGAAAAATTCGTTTTAAGCTGAAATGGTGTCTCTTTGTGACAATACGGAGGAATTTGGGCAAGTTTTGCTTGAAGAATTGTGGAAATTGTCTTATTATGACGGTTTATGCGCTGGATATGGATTGATAAATTTGTTGAGTTTCACAGCGGCGAGAGTGCTGTGGCGGTAAAAAATGTAACGCTCGCCGAAGAGCACTTACATGACCATTTCCCCGGCTTTCCTGTTATGCCGGAGAGTTTAATGATAGAAGCGATGGCCCAGACGTCGGGGATACTTGTCGGGGAGGCAAACCGTTTTAAGGAAAAGGTGATTCTTGCAAAGATAAAGAAGTGCGTCTTCTTCGACTACGTCAAGCCAGGCGATACACTAAAATTATATGCGAAGATTGAAAGCATCGCCCCCGAAGCGGCAAGCACAAGCGGCAGGATTACCTGTGAAGATAAATTGATTGCCGAGATAGATTTGATGTTCAGCCATATTGACCAGAACCTGGCCGGCAAAGAGTTCCCGAAAGAAAATTTCGTGTTCACTGACACGTTCAAATCACTTCTGCATGGCCTGTCTATTGATAAAGGTGATTCCGGCACGACGGAATCAGGACAAGATTGATGAATTCAGCCCGCGTAGTAATAACCGGTCTCGGTGCGGTAAGTCCCCTTGGATTGACCGTCAAACAAATGTGGGATGGGTTGTGTGCCGGCAGATGCGGGATAGGCAAAATTACGGCGTTTGACCCTGCTGGCTTCGACTGCAAACTGGCAGGACAGGTTCCCGATTATAAGATACAGCAGTACGTGCCCAAAAGCCATCGTAAGGCTGTCAAACTGATGTCCAAAGACATAGAGCTGGCAGTCGTTGCGGCAAACGAGGCCCTGACTGACAGCGGACTTATTACAAAAGGAATCGACCCGGAAAAGGTCAATGTTAACCCGGAACGTATGGCAGTCAATATGGGTGCCGGGCTTATAAGCTGTGACCTGATTGAGATGGCCCCTGCCGTGGCGGCAAGCATTACGGACGGCAAGTTTGACATTCGTAAGTGGGGTAAAGATGGTCTTTCGCTGGTGACGCCCTTATGGCTGCTGAAATACCTGCCCAATATGCTGGCCTGTCACATAGGCATCATTCACGACATACAAGGGCCGAACAATACGATAACCTGCGCGGAGGTTGCGGGACATATCGCGATAGCCGAAGCTGCGGAGGTCATCAGACGCGGCAGCAGCGACATTGCGCTGGCCGGCGGTGCGGAATCGAAGATAAATCCTGTATTGATAATGCGCCAGTGCCTGATTAAAAGAGCAACTACCCGGCATAATGATGACCCGGAAAATGCGTGCAGACCGTTCGACGCCGATGCAAGCGGCTCGGTGTTCGGCGACGGCGGCGGTGTCGTTATCTTGGAGAATCTCGATAACGCGGCAAAGCGCGGCGCAAAAATTTACGCCGAATTAGTCGGCACCGCTCAAAGCGCCTGTATAAACCCTGTATATGAGCATATCGAACCGGATGGCAAAGGTATTACTATCGCCATCGAAAAGGCCCTTGCCCAGGCCGACATTTCGCCTAAGGACATAGATTTGATAATCCCGCACGGCGTAGGTATTCCGCAGGATGACCTCGCCGAGGCCAGGGCGATAGAGGCCGCGATGGGACAGGAAGCAAAACGAATACCTGTCTGGCCGACGAAAAGTATGCTCAGTAACACAGGAGCTGCGTGCGGCGGAATCGATGTTGTCGCGGCGGTTTGTGCTATGCGGGATGGCCTGATACCTTCTGCGAAAAACTGCGAGAAAACGGCGGACGGATGTAATCTTAATATCGTTAAAGAAACAATCAAAGCCGACATCCGCTACGCGCTATGCTGCGGCTACACCTACGGCGGACAGACGGCAGCGGTTGTACTGAAGAAATTTAAGAATTAGATTAAAATGGCGCACAACGGAAAAAATGAGCGAGTAGTTATAACCGGAATGGGGATTATCTGCCCGCTTGGTCACGACGTCGAGACGATGTGGCAGGCTGTGCTGGCGGGTAAAAGCGGGGCCGCCAAAACTACCATTTTCGATGCCTCGACTTTCCCGACAACATTCAGCTGTGAGGTGAAGGACTACGATGTCGCAAAGTTCACGAAAAACCCCAATCTGCACAAGGAAGGTAACCGTGGCAGCAGGTTTGCCGTCGGAGCGGTGGCTCAGGCCTGCAAACAGGCAGGTCTGGATATCGAAACCGACAAGCCCTCGGACGGCATCGATCGAAAACGAATGGGGATATATCTGGGCGCTGGTGAAGGAGCGGCTAATCACGAGGCCTTCTTCGGCGCGATCGCGGCCGGATGGGATAATCAGGCAAACCAGATGGATTGGAAAAAGTGGGCTGATGTGGCCTCAGTAAAAATGAAAGCGATGCACGAGCTGGAGCAGGAGGCGAATATGCCTGCTGCCCATATCGCGGCACTCACAGGCGCTCGCGGCCCGACGAGAAGCTGTCTTACCGCCTGTGCGGCGAGCACCCAGGCCGTCGGCGAGGCGACGATGATGATTCGCAGGGGAGATGCGGATGTAGTAATCGCCGGCGGAGCCCATTCGATGATACACCCGCTCGGCATCACCGGCTTCAACCGCCTTACCGCCCTATCGACAAGAAACGACAGCCCCGAAACCGCCTCAAGGCCGTTCTCAGCCAGCAGGGATGGTTTCGTCATCGGTGAAGGCTCGGCGATAGTTATTCTCGAAAGCTTAATCTCTGCCAAGAAAAGAGACGCGAAGATTTTAGCTGAGGTCATCGGCTACGGCAGCAGTTCCGACGCCTTCAGGATTACGGATATGCACGACCAAGGCCGTGGCGCGGCTCAGGCGATAACTTGGGCGTTGGCCGATGCGGGAATCAGCTTTGCCGACGTAAATTACATAAATACGCACGGCACAAGCACCGCGGAAAACGACTCAATCGAAACCAAGGCCATCAAGGCTGTCTTTAAGGATAAGGCGAAAAGCACCCCTGTCAGCAGCGTCAAAAGCACCCTCGGACATTTAATCGGTGCCGCCGGCGCTTCGGAATTGATTACCTGCGTCCTCGCAATCCGTGATAATATAGTCCCGCCGACTATGAACCTCAACGACCCCGACCCGCAGCTCGATTTGGATTACGTTCCGAATAAGCCTCGAAAAATGCAGGTCGATATCGCGATGAAGGAATCCTTCGGCTTCGGCGGGCAGAATAATGTTGTCATCGTCAGGCGTTTCAGAGAAAATTAAGCTATGATAGATATTAAGCAGATTCGCGAAAATCCGGACAAATTCAAAAAAGCCGCAATCGACAAACGCATCGACGTCGATATCGACAAGCTGCTGAAGGTTGAAGCCGCGTTACGAAAGGACAAATCAGAGCTTCAGGAGCTTACCGCCGAAATTAATACGCTCGGAAGGTCGGTGCCGAAACTTACAGGTACTGAAAAACAGAAAATGATAATTGAGCTTTCGGCGCTGAAGCAAAAGGCCTCTGCCCTCAGTGAAAATATAAAAGAGCTTCAGCCGAAATACGATAAGCTGATTCTTCTGGTTCCTCAGCCGACTGATGATAATGTGCCTATCGGCAAAGACGATACAGAGAACGTCGAAATCCGAAAAGAAGGCAGCGTTCGGCAATTCGATTTCGAACCGAAAGACCACGTCCAGCTTGGTTCCGCTCTCGATATTATCGATATCGAGCGCGGCGTGAAACTGGCCGGGACGAGAAACTACTTTCTCAAAGGCGATGGCGCGCTTCTGCACTGGGCTGTTTTGCGGTTCTCTATGGATTTTATGGTCGGCCGCGGCTACACGCCGATGTCGGTGCCTATCCTTATGAAAGATGAGGCGATGAGAGGGACCGGCTTTTTCCCCGGCTCGGAAGACCAGACATACCGGATGGAGGCAGACCAGCTTAACCTTGCGGGCACCGCGGAGGTGCCGCTGACCGCTTACCGGATGGGCGAAATACTCAAGGCAGATGAGCTGCCGTTAAAATTCGTGGCGATGTCAAGCTGCTTCCGCCGCGAAGCTGGCGCTGCGGGCAAGGATACTTACGGTCTGTATAGAATCCATCAGTTCGATAAAATCGAGCAGGTAGTAATCTGTGAAAATAGCGTCGAGCAAAGCAATAAGTTTCACGAGGAGATTCTTGCCAATTCGGAAGGCGTAATGAAAGCCCTTGAACTGCCCTACCGTGTTGTGAACGTATGCACAGGCGATTTGGGACGGGGCCAGGTGAAAAAATACGATATCGAGGCGTGGATGCCTTCTCGCAAAAATTACTGCGAAACGCACAGTGCAAGTAAATTTTATGAGTTCCAGGCAAGAAGAATGAATCTGCGCTATAAAGACGCAGAGACGAAGAAAAATCTGTTTTGCCATACGTTGAATAATACAGTTGTCGCATCCCCAAGAATTTTGATACCGATTCTTGAAATGTATCAGAACGCCGATGGCTCGGTAACAATACCAAAAGTCCTTCGGCCGTATATGGGAGGAAGGGAAAGAATAGAAAGCTTTGTTTAGCAGTCGCCGTAACGGCGACTATGCTTATTGAACAGTAGTCGTTCCGATTACTGCTAAACGAATATCGGATCGTAAATGATTATTGCTTATCATACTATATTTACTACATACGGTACTTGGTTGCCGAACGACCCGCGTGGTTCATACTCAAAAGATGTTTACATCAGGCAATTACAATCCTTGGGGACTGTAAAATACGGACGCCAGAATCCGCAACCTGCAAAGAAGACTCTTCAAAAATTTTGGGCTGTAGCAAGACATTGCACAACTCGCCCGCCGTTTTTCATTAACGATAGAACAAGACCGCTTGTAGCATTGGGTTTTCGAACAGTTATTAACAGATTTAATGTTATAGTGCCTGCCTGTGCGATAATGAACGACCATGTGCATATACTTGTTATGCGACCGGAATACACGATCGAATATCTTGTCAACCAGTTAAAAGGTGCGGCTACCAAGGCGATGGAACTCGATCGTACTCCATGGACACGAAGTTTCTGGAAAACGTTTATCAATGACGCTGATACCCTAAGTGCCGCTGCCAGATATATCTGTGCTAACCCTGAGAATTCAGGCCTTCCCCCTCAATCTTGGGATTTTGTCACCCAATTGAACGTTTAGTTTGTTTAGCAGCCGTCGGAACGACGGCTTTTTATCTTGTTTAGTGTCCGTCGTCGGCACGACGACGCTTTACTCTGAATCCAGTTTAGCAGTCGCTGGCACGGCGATTTAGTGAATTTCCGTTTAGCCGTTGTCGGCACGATAACGTTTATCATTCCCGCAAAATTTATCCCCGAAAGTGCTTCGGCCATATATGGGTGGGAAAGAGAAAATAGTCACTGATTTATCAAGCTGAGCAAGTGTGCCTTTTACCGAGTACAGCTAACTTCATTTTGAGAATTGGTTTATAGGGTTACGGCTTGGTTAGTTTCGATTAGGCACCTTTTTAGAATTGTTCCTAAGTCTTTCTATTCTAAACCTTGCTTCTTTAACCCATTGCGAAAACTTAGGTATTGACTCGGAGACTTTAATAAATTCTTGGTATTCAGTAATTGCTAGTTTGACATCCCCAAATCCTTCATTTAACAGAGCGTAAATAAATTTAAACTGTGGCTTGTCAGGATATTTAGTAATAGCTTGAGTTAGGAAAAATAACACTGAATTTAATAATGCTAATGATGGTGCATATGTCATTATTCGCTTATAAATTTTTTTGGCTTCACGCAAATTCCCCTCGTATGCAAGCAAAAAAGCTTCTGAAAAATCGCATGATATTTGGGTTTCTTTTTGAAGGTTGTTACGACTCATACGAATAGATGTTTTTGCAGCAGGAATGTCACCTAAAAGAAATTGGAAAATAGCTATAAGTGCATATGAGGTAGTGCTATTGGCAGGATCAAGTTGAAGTGCTGAGTTAGTCTGTTTTAACCAAGCTTCAAGTTTTGGTTGTGGTATCTGGAATAGGCGTTCTTCGTAAAGTTCTTGAAGGTATTCAAGTCGAACTTCTTGTAACAGTGAAATGGCATACAATTGCTTTATATTTTCAATAAATCGACTAATAGGGGCAATACGTCGCCTTTGGTTATATTTTACATTAACATCGGCATATAACAGACCTAATAAAACCTTAGATTCATTGAACCTATTTTGTGAAAAAAGTCCAAGGGCGACTATATATCTAGAAAGTTCGGCGAGATTGTTTGCTACTATATTCTTATCAATAGTATTTTCTATATTCCAACCTAATTTCTTTTCAGACAACGCATCTGCTATCATCTGTGGCTTTAGTAGTATAGTTTTAATGCACGAAATGGTAAGCGATGAAAATCCTGTTAATTGTTTACCTTTTACTGTCAGGCATTCAAATCTCCCACAAATCAAAACTTGTCCCCTAGCTTTGTTTAATAGTCTGATATTTATGTCATGTGGACCTGTTAAGTGGTTTGGAGGTATCTGCTTGATTGAGATAAGATTTGTAAAATCGCGGCTACGTATTTCGGATTCTAGCCTCTTGCGAAGGTCTGATAGTTCTTTTGAAAGTTCTTCATCACGTACAGGACCAAAAAGGATCCCTATTTGCTTTTGATTAAATGTCGGAACTCGCCGTAGGCTCAGCCATATTATAAGAACTATAGCAGAAATTAATATGATGCAGGAATATAAAAAAATCCCTCTTGTAATTAAAATGTCTTGTGGTGGTAGTATCTTTGTAAATAGACCATAAACAGAAAGGAAAAACAATAAGGAAGCCAGTTCGGTTAGCAACAAACCGGTAAATGAATAAAAATAATATTTTGCTAGCCTGAAGATCTTGAGTGCATCAATCTCATCCATAAACTTGTTCCAATTTTAGATAGTACTTATCCACTTTCTGGTTTTTTCCTAACCCCATAACGCTTTTTCTCCACCGTTGCTCACCTAATTTTACCCCATTTTCTAAATTCTCACAACACTTTTGTTTTTTCCCTATCTCCTACACCTAATCCTTTTTTCAATCAAAACCGTTGGTAGTTGGGCATCTAAAATTAATTTTCTGAAATTTTTTTATCCCTTTTACCGCAACGACTTACCCAAAACCGCACTCCGAAAACCCCATAATTTTCGCATCAAACGCGCAAGTTCCTCTAATTATAGAAAGGACGTATTCTGTTCCTTGTGTAATTAGTTAAGGATTCGTTTATGGTTTTTATGTTTTCTTTATTCTGAATACTGTCTTCTGAATTCTGTATTCTGTTTTTTTCGTCTGTTGTCTGCTTCAAGCGGCTTCGGAGATTGTCTATTTACAGCGGAAAAATCAATCAAAATGAATTAAATTATGCGAAACGAACCCAATTTCCAGAAAGCCAAAAATGAACTTAACCCCCTATTCGACAATGACTAACAACCCAAAACCACGAACTACCAACTTTGAAAAACGAACCCAAACGAAGCCAATTTTATCGTTACTCGGCGCGGAGCCAGTTGGCGGCGAAAATCGCGAAGTCAGCAAAGGCGGAGAGAATAGAAAATCGAGAGTCGAAAGTTGAAAGATGAGTTATTTTGCTTTTGCCTATTACCCTTTTCTTGAAGCGCGGCGGCGATCCTGTTCTTTGAGGAAGCGTTTCCGGATTCGGATAGAATTGGGGCAGATTTCAACAAGCTCATCGGCCTGGATATATTCCATCGCCAGTTCGAGACTCATTTTTCGAGCCGGTCGGATTTGAGCGGCGTCATCTTTGCCGGCCGTACGCATATTGCTCATCTGCTTGACCCTTACCGGATTTACAGGTATGTCGTTATCCTTGCAGTGTTCGCCTACAACTTGGCCGTCGTAAATTTCTTCGCCCGGCTCGACGAAGAAGAAGCCGCGGTCGTATAAGGCGTCAAGTGCATAAGCGGTTACCCGGCCGGTGTTGGTCGCAATCATAACGCCTGCCTTGCGCTGGGGAATGGAGCCGCGCATCGGCTCGTATCTTTCGAACGAATGGTGCATAATAGCTTTGCCCTGCGTGGCGTTCATCATCCTCGCGTGCAGGCCGAACAGGCCCCGCGACGGCAGAAGAAATTCCATATGAATGAAATCGCTCGTTCCCGTTTTGGCATCTATTTTCATTACTTCGCTTCGCCGTTCGCCTAAAAGAGCCATTATGGCACTCTGGCATTCGATGGGGCAATCGACCGCAAGCAATTCTATAGGCTCGTGGTGAACGCCATCGATTACTTTTACGATTACCTCGGGTTTGCCGACACAAATCTCGTAACCTTCCCGTCGCATATTCTCCAGCAGGATACCGAGATGCATCAGGCCGCGGCCTGAGACAATAAATTCTTCGGGCGTCAGGCCGGGCTCAACTCTTAGCGCGACATTATGCTGAAGCTCCCTTTCGAGCCGTTCGCCGATTTGCCTGCTGGTAACGTATTTGCCGTCGCGGCCGGCGAAAGGGCCATCGTTGACGCGGAAGGTCATTGACATTGTCGGCTCATCGACGGCGATAACAGCGAGCCGAGAGGGATTATCGGCACAGGCGATAGTGTTGCCGATATCGATGGGGTCAAGGCCTGATACCGCGCATATATCGCCGGCTAAAACGGTCGGGACCTGCTTTCGGCCGAGGCCGTCGAAAAGATGGACCTGCAGGACCTTCTGCAGGGTATGGACATTGTCGGCGTCGATGACAGTAACATTCTGGCCCTCGCTTATTTGTCCCGCGAAGACACGACCCACGGCGATTTGTCCCACATAATCGGAATATTCAAGACTGGTTACGAGCATCTGCAGCGGAGCGTCGGGGATAACCTGCGGGGGAGGGACATTTTTGATGATGGTCTCGAATACGAGCTGCATATTGCTTGTCTTTATGTCGGGGTCGGTTGTCGCCCAGCCCTGCCTTGCGGAGGCGTAAACGATGGGGAAATCGAGGGCCTTATCGTCGGCGCCGAGCTGAACGAGCAAATCGAATATCTCGTTGACAACGTCGTGCGGGCGGCTGTTTTCGCGGTCAATCTTATTGACTACAACAATGGGCCTTACTTCATTCTCGAGGGCCTTGCTTAAGACGAATCTTGTCTGCGGCATAGGGCCTTCGAACGCATCGACCAAAAGGAGGACGCCGTCGGCCATCTTCAGGACTCGTTCGACCTCTCCGCCGAAATCGGCGTGGCCGGGCGTGTCGATTATATTAATCTTGTATTCGTTGCCTTCGGCGTCGGTATAGTAAATCGCGCAGTTTTTGCTGAGGATTGTTATGCCCCGCTCGCGCTCGATGGGGTTCGAATCCATAATCAAGTCGTGCTTGCTGCCGGCCAGCTTGTCGAGCTCCTCGGTCCGGAACGTGCCGGACTGGTAGAGAAGCTGGTCAACCAGGGTCGTTTTGCCGTGGTCAACGTGGGCGATTATCGCCACATTACGAATATAGTCTGAATACATAATAAACTCTAAACAGGGAATTCATTCAAGATTCGGTTCAATCCTTGTTGTGAGAGCGAACTATATTACATTATTCTCAGTAAATGTCAATGCAAAAGGCGATATTGCTGAAGAATTTGGTCTTGAGTCTTGCGTTTTGTTTTTGTAATTTGTTCGCTTAATGGACGATATACGGCGGAAGTTAGAACGGATTGATGAGCAGCTTGCGGGAGGCTTGGGATATTATCACAAGCAAATCATAAGCACAGCCCCCCTGCTGTTCGCGGCGGCGGGTTTAATCGCGGGGATTTTAATACAAGACATATTCGATCTATCGGTTTGGGGTTGGCTTGCATTCATTGGGGTTTGCACGGCTGCGACAATTCTTTTGTATGTCATGTATCGCAGTAGAGAAGAACGACTACCATATATATTGGCCTATACGGTTTTGATTTGCTTTGTTTGTCTCGGTGCGATTCGGTTGAGCAGCTACGAGCGGCCTGCGAGCAACGACATTCGCAATTTTGTCACTGGGGAGCGGGTGTTGGCGACGATTCGGGGTTTTGTTATTTCCAAACCATACATCAATAAAAATGAGAACTGGGAATTTGTAAGGTTTACGCACAAAGACCCAACGAGCAGTTTTTATCTGAAGCTCGGCGAAGTTGAGACTGTCAACGGCTGGGCAAAGGTGGGCGGGACGGTGCGTGTGCAGGTTGATGAGCCGGTGCTGGATTTGAAGGCTGGCGATTATATACAGGCGTACTGCTGGCTGGACAGATTTAGAGATGCAACTAACCCGGGCCAGTTCGATGTAAGCCAATATCTGGCAAGGAAAAATGTTTTCGTTGCGGCATCGGTTAAATCGCGAGACGGTATTGAATTGCTTGAAAGTAAAGGCAAAGGCGTATTTACAAAAATAAGAGGAAAGTTTCGGGCAACAGCTGCACAAGCATTGTTGGGCGACTCGTCGATAGAAGAGAATAACCGCGGTTTGCTTGAGGCACTGCTGCTCGGTTACAGAGGAAATATCGGCAGCGATACTTACAGGGCGTTTCGTAAAACGGGACTGCTGCACTTCATCAGTCTTTCCGGGATGCATCTGGGAATTTTGGCGGGGATTGTCTGGTGGTTGTGCAAAACAGCGGGATTGCTGAAACGCGGGCGAGCGATTATTTGCATAATTGCATTAGGCGTTTTCCTGATGATAGTCCCGCCAAGGGCACCGACGCTACGAGCAGCTATAATAGTTTTTGTTTTTTGCATATCGTTTTTCTTTCACCGACCTCCCAATTCTCTTAATACATTATCATTGGCAGCAATAATCCTTTTGCTAATAAGGCCGACACAGTTATTTGGGGCCGGCTGGCAGTTATCATTTGCCTCAGTACTTGGACTTTTGCTTTTTTGTCGACGGAACTATCTATTCCTTTATGAAGGAATTACAGATATTTTTTCGTTCAAAGAAGCTTCAAAAAGCAAACCTTTTTTTCAAATAGCCTCAAGACCCGGGCCATATTTATTACAATTATTTTCTACAGGTTTTACTGCATGGGTAGGCGGGGCAGGGATTTTGCTGTATCATTTTTATACGATTAACCCCCTTACGGTTATCTGGACAATAATTGTTTTTCCATTAGTAGCCGGGATTTTGACTTTCGGATTTGTAAAAATCATTTTGTCTTTTTTATTACCGAGTGCAGCGATGGTATTGGGCATAATCGTGAATTTCCTGTCTGATTGTCTGATTTGGGCAGTAAAACTCTTCGCACAAGCAGGCATCTCGCAAATTCTTGTAGGGCACGTGCCGATTACAATGATTATCTTTTATTACTGCTTTATTCTTTTCGCTTTTTTTGTTTACTTCCGTCGCCATCTGCTGATTAAAAAAGTAATTTGCACAGCGATGATTTTAACATTGGTTACTTTCTTGGGTGTAACTAAATGGCAAAGGACACACCGGGACAATCTGACAATCACCTGTCTGGATGTCGGACACGGGCAGGCGATATTGGCCCAACTGCCGGGCAAGGCCAATATTTTGTTCGATGCAGGCTCGCTATACAGTAAAGATATCGGCAGACGGATTGTAACACCATTTCTGGATTACAGTGGAATAAGTGAAATTGACTCTATTATCATAAGTCATAACGATGTAGACCACATCAATGGGATACCTGAGATAGCCAAGTGCTGCGAGGTCGGCGGTGTTTATGCCAACGAAGCTTTTTTGGATAAGACAGACCAATGGGGCACGGCAAAATTTCTCAAAGAATCGCTAAGCAAAAAAGGATTTAGAATAAGAAACTTAGAAGATTTTAATTCAAACAGCGCCGCAAATATAAAAATACTCTGGCCGAGTGAACAGGTATGTCAGGATGAGCAATTAGACGATAATGACAAATCGATAGTTTGCCTGATTGAATATGCCGGCAGAAAAATACTTCTGTGTTCTGATATTGAAAAATTTGCACAGAGAGAACTGCTTCGACTGAATCCAAGCCTGAAAGCTGATGTTGTTGTAGCTCCTCATCATGGTTCACGCAGGACTATATCGCCGGATTTTTTGAAAAAGCTTGATGCTGAGATTTTGATATTCAGCTGCAGCCGCAGCGATCGCGAAAAAAACCGGATAATAAAGCCAACGGGTAGCGCCAAATATTTTTATACAGCTGAGGACGGTGCGGTCGTTGTTTGCATCGAGAAAGACGGTGTGATAAGATAATACGTATATGGAAAGGATATCGATATTATGAAAAACTTCACGAAGACACTAACGGCGATAATCCTAAGTGTCGTTGCCTTCACAGTCATATTCGGCTGTACACACGCAGAAACACACAAAGGTGATTCAGCCGAAAAGACTGGTTCATTAAAATCTGGTCAAAACTTAAATGATGCGAAGGTCAAAAACATAATATTTTGCATCGGTGATGGAATGGGGCTGTCGCAGACGGCTCTTACGAGGATTCAGAAACTTGGGCCGGATGGTATGCTCAATATGGAAACGATGCCAGTAGTTGGCATTACCCGAACACACTCACTGGATTCTCTTGCTACCGATTCACCTGCGGCCGGCACTGCCCTTGCAACAGGGGTAAAAACCAACAACGGCATGATTGGTATGATACCTGACGGAACAAAATACCAGACAATCCTCGAAGCCGCCAGGGACGCGGGACTGCGCACGGGATTTGCCGTGAATGTCCAGATAACAGATGCTACACCGGCTGCCTTCGGTGCCCATGTAAAATCACGATATGAGGAATCAGTGATAGCAGAACAGTTACTCGCCAACAAATTCAATGTTTTGCTTGGAAGCAGAAAGGAGTTCTTTCTGCCTAAGACAGCCCACGGCAGCAAGCGAGAGGACAATAGAAACCTTATAGCCGAGGCAAAGGAAATGGGCTATGAATACGTCGAAACCGCAGAACAGCTCAAATCAGCGGCAAAGCCGTATCTGCTAGGCCTTTTTGAACACAAATCTCTTACCAGCGAGCAGCCGGTGCCGAGTCTTGCCGAAATGACGAAAAAGGCTATTCAAATTCTCACGGCTAATCACGAGGACTCTTCGGCAGAAAACTCTGGTTTCTTTCTTATGGTCGAAGGCCATCAAATAGACTGGGCGTGTCACCTCAATGACGCAGATAAAATGGTAAAGCAGACGTTGCTGTTTGACGAGGCAGTTAAAGTCGCCCTTGATTTTGCTTCGGCTGACGGCCAGACTTTGGTAATTGTTGTCGCTGACCATGAAACAGGCGGCTTGACAATCAGGACTAAAACTTATGGCGAGAAGGCTAAAGCTCCATACCCGGTATGGTCACATGATAACCATACAGGCATACCCGTTCCAATCTATGCTTACGGTCCTCAGGCGCATATATTTACCGGAGTGTATGATAACACGGATGTTCCCAGAAAATTTGCAAAACTTTTGGGAATAACTCCATTTCCAAAAGTGTTCTCAGAAAAACAAAAATAAAAGCGGCCTTTATATTGTAAAGGCCGCTTTTTATTTCAACATATCAGCAGTAGTTGTTACTTCATATGAACAACGATTTCAACTCTCCGGTTCTTTGCTTTACCGCTAGCGGTTTTGTTAGAGGCAATAGGCTGACTTTCTCCACGGCCTATGGCTTGGATATTCTCCTGAGGAATTCCGTGTTCGACCAGGTATCTGACCACGACGTTAGCTCGCTCAGTAGAAAGCTGCATATTATCTTTCCACGGAGATTTCTTGATAGGGTCCGAGTCGGTATGGCCTATAACATCTAACTGTCGGCCGGAGTACTTGCTCTGCAATACTGACTTGATATGGTCAAGCTCAGTGCTGCTGCTTTTTTTCAGATTGGCTTTTCCCGGGTCGAAAAGTATTTTATCCGAAAGTGTTACCGTAAGTGTTCCCTCTTTAGAGTTGAGCGCTACATCATAACCTTCTCCGAAACCACTGGCCTGGGCCGCGGTTTGCTGACGTTCGGCAATTTGTTTCTGGAGCTCTTCTATTGTCTGGCGGCTTTGTGAAACCTGCTCATTGAGCTGGCCTTTCTCTGTTTTTTCCTTTTCGAGCAGACCTTTTATATTTTCGTGCTCCACATTCAGGGCCTTGTACTTTTTCTTCCAATCGGTGCAGCCGGGTAAAAGTGCAGCTGATGCAAGACAGATGAGCAGAATGATTGCTTTTTTGTTAACGGTTCGCATTTTCGTATCTCCTTTATATCAAAATTAAGTTTTTCCGTTAGTTTCAGCTTTTAATACTAAAATACCGCGTTTAAGTAGTCAAGTATTCTATCGTGAAAAATCATAACAGTAAATACACCTAAAGACAAGAAAGGGCCGTAAGGAATTTGTCTGGTTTTTTTAGAAAGTGTTCTAATGCCCGCCCAAGCCAGGCCGAAGAATGGTGCGATAAAGAATGCCACAACAACCAGACTTGCGCCTATTACCGTTCCCGCAGCACCCAATAAATGCACATCACCAAGCCCCATAGCCTCTTTTCCAAAGCCCAAAGTGCCCAAAATACGTGCAAACCATATGACTCCGCAACCGACAAAGTAGCCCCAGAGACTTCCCAGAAGTCCTGCAATTACAGGATGTTGTGAGAAATTCAGCCACCAGGTGCGTATCGAAAGGTTTCGGGAAACGAGCCAATAGGCCGCCAGCGAACAGATGATAATCGGCAACAAAAAGATGATTTCCCTGCAAATCTCCAGACGGTGGTTAATTGGTTGCTCTGTCGGTTCTTCCGGCTTCTGGGAGAATTCCTGAAGGTTTTCGGATTCGTAACTTCTTTTAATCAGGCCGGTTGCCAACAGGCCCCAGGATATTGCCAGTCCTATCACGGCTCCTGCGGCCAGCGATGCAACCTTGGCTGAGGCGCTTGGCAAAAGGGCGTAGTTACGAATTGCGGCAGAGTCGATTATGTAACCTCCGAGCGCCGAACTGATTAAACCCACTACGGTGGCGAACCAGCAAATTGAGAGTGGAATGACCCACAACTGCAGGTCGATGGCCGAAGCGGCAATCAGGGCAGCCAGCAAAATAATATAAATAAGATAGACGAACCAGCCGCCCTGCAAAAATGACCCGATACCGGTGCGCAAGTCAGTGCTAAACAATAAAAAAAACAGACTAACGAAAATCAAGCCGGTCAGCAATTCGATAACAAAATAACGCGGTGAGATTGGAGCTTTGCAATCCCGGCACTTAGCACCTAACAGCAGCCACGAGACCAGCGGGATGTTGTCATAAAAACGAATGTGCGTGCCGCACGCAGGACAAGCCGAGGGCGGTTTTATCAGGGATTCGTCGCGGGGCAGGCGGTAAATGACAACGTTGAGAAAGCTGCCTATACAACAGCCAAACGCAAAAATAAAGATAAACCAAATCCATTCCGGTACCGCCACAACGCCTCCTTTGCGTTAGAACCCGGGGCTAAATCATTTCTTTTTGTTTCTTTTAATTGCTCCGGTGATTTTCATCTGCAAGCCGAACAAACGAATAAACCCGGTTGCATCCGTCGACTGGTATTCGGCGCCCATTTTGAAACTTGCCAGGTCTGTCCGGTACAGGCTGTTCGGGCTTTTTACGCCGGCCGGTGTGCATTGTCCCTTGAATAGTTTCATCTTGACCTCGCCGGTGACGTTTCGCTGAGTAACATTGACAAACGCATCGAGCGCTTCGCGCAACGGAGAAAACCACTGGCCGTAATAGACAAGCTCGGCGTATTTCAGGGCAAGCATCTGTTTGTAGTGCATAGTTTCTTTATCGAGCGTGAGGCTTTCGAGGGCTTTGTGCGCCGTAACGAGAATCGCTCCGCCAGGCGTTTCATACACGCCGCGGGATTTCATGCCGACCAGACGATTTTCGACAATATCAACTTGGCCGACGCCGTGCTTGCCGCCGAGAAGATTTAGCTGCTCAATCAGTTTTACACCGTTTATCTTTTTGCCGTTAAGTTTTGTCGGCACACCTTTATCGAAGCCGACCTTGATATAATCGGGCTTATCAGGGGTTTTCGAGACCGGGCGGGAGATAACGAACAGATTTTCTTTCGGTTCATTGGCCGGGTCTTCGAGGTCTGCCCCTTCGTGGCTGATGTGCCAGAGATTGCGGTCGCGCGAGTAGATTTTTTTCTTGCTCTGGTCGATGGGGATTTTGTGTTTCTTTGCGTAATCGACGGCCGCTTCCCGGCTGGTCAGCGTGAAGTTAGGGTCTTTCCACGGAGCTACGATTTTCAGCTTTGGGTCAAGCGCCATATATGTTAGCTCAAAGCGCACCTGGTCATTGCCTTTGCCAGTTGCACCGTGTGCGACGGCTGCGGCGCCCTCGGCATGAGCAACTTCAACCTGATGCTTTGCGATTAACGGCCGGGCGATGCTTGTTCCCAGTAGATACCCATTTTCATATACAGCGCCGGACTTTAGCATTGGCCAGAGATAGTCTTCGACAAACTCTGCTCTGAGGTCTTTGACTACGCATTTGACTGCGCCAGATTGCAGAGCTTTTTTCTTGATGCCGGACAGCTCGTCTGCCTGTCCCAAATCGGCCGCAAAGGCGATTACATCGTAGCCGTAGGTCTCTTTCAGCCAGGGCAGGATTACGCTGGTATCCAGCCCGCCGCTGTATGCCAAAACAACTTTTTCTTTCTTTGCCATCTTTATCTTTCGACACGGATTAACACAGATTTACACTGTTTTAGTTTGCTTTAATATACCAGTAATTGCTCCCGCAGAGCAACAATTAAATTGCTGAAGACTAAAAGTCTATCCGAGTTATCTGAGATTTGTATAATTGTCGAAAAATAAAATTTCTCACGCTGGCTTAATAATCTCTGCACTCTTTATTCAATAAGCAAATCTGGACTTAACTGTAGTGGGATTTCTGAATATTCAGGATGGAACTGCTTAATCCAACTGAAGACAGTCTTTTCGAGGGGGTAATCCGCCGATGGGTTGTGGTATGCTGCTGATTGCGACAGCCTTAACTTAAACTTTCCTTTTGATACATAGCGTTCCAGATAGACCGAAGCTGACAATTCTTCTGGCATCGCAGATGCATCTAACAATGTATCTGCGAAAGAATGATGACGTTGTGTTCCGAACCCACTCGACGTGGTATAATCAAAAACAACGAGAACGCTTGGCTTCTGTTTATCGTAACCATACTTAAGTTGGTTTATCTTCTCAGCAATCTTCCCCCGGATACGTAATGCTTCTTTGTCGTGATTAGTAATGGGTATATTTTTGCCATTTGCAGATAAATTCCGATCAGTTTGAGAAATATTGAGAGTCGTAATTTCACAATAAAAGTGCGTGGGTGAAATTACATTGAAGTCAGGCGCGCTTTTCTTTTCCTTCACCGTTTGCAAATCCCATCCAAGGGACTTTGCCAAATTACACCAAAACAGTTCATCGACAGCACCAAGGTGATCTTCAGTAACCACACTTTCAAGGCGCTTTTTCATATGTTTTGATTGTTTAGTACTACAAGGAAATTTTAGAAACCACTCTCTAATTTTGTATAGATAGATGCCACCATATCCGCCAATATCTCTTAGCACATCTTCTACCCACGAAGATGAAATATTTTTGGATTTTACATTGTTTAGCCAGTTGTCATCATAGAGTTGTTGTAATCGTGTATTCATCTGTTGGCCACAAACATTTTTTCATTTTTGACTAAGGCAATTAGAAATGGTTTTTCTCATGAGTTTAGGGTCGGTGTCTTTGCCTGTGAAAAGTTTGAATTGGGCAGCGGCCTGCTTTGTAAACATTAATAAGCCATCGATTGTTTTTGCACCGGCTTGCTTTGCCTGTTTCAATAACAGGGTTTCGGCTGGATTATAAATCGTATCGAAGACTACCATATCTTTTTTCAGGTATTCCCGCGGTATAGGCGTTTCATCAATGTTCGGATACATTCCGACACTGGTGCAGTTTACAACTAATTTCGCATCCAAATTTGTCAAATCCTCTAAAGGCACAGATTGGCAACCAAACTCGGCTGCCAGCTTTTTGCCCCTTTCAACAGTGCGGTTGTAAACAGTGATTTTGGCGCCGGCGTTGCTCAAGCCTGCTACTATGGCTTTTGCCACGCCGCCTGCGCCGACGACAGCCGCCGGCAAATCTTTCAAATTGGTCTTGGAGCCAAGCGTCGAGATAATAGCATCCATCGCCGCCGAGTAATCGGTATTGCAAGCGGACAATTTGCTGTCGGGGCTGATGATAATGGTGTTGACGGCGCCGATTTTATCGGCTAAAGGTTCAACAAAGCCGCGATTTTCCTTTACGAAATTGAGGGCGTTTTCCTTGTGCGGGATGGTTACGGATAAACCGCTAAGGCCCAGCCAGGGACGCGAGAGGATATTATCCATAAAGGCATTAAATTCGGCCTGCCCCCCCGCTACTAACAAAGGCAGGTAAACTTTATTTAAGCCGGCTTTGGCGAAACAGGCATTGTGGATGGCGGGACTTAGCGAATGGGCAATCGGTGAGCCGATGACACCATAAAATTCGGTCTGAACGTTTATGGATTCCCAGCGATAAAGATTTTTTAACTGGGCAATTGTCGATTGTCCCGGCGCGGTCGCGGTCTTTTCGTCGATGCTGGCAAATGTTAGAGAGCCATCTAATTTTTTGGCGAGGATCCTCGTAATAAAACCCGGCTCATTCATACAAAAAGCGATAAGGTCGCCTTTCCGGCCGTGCAGCAAATCCAGAATGTCGAAACAGTCGTTGATGTGACGGGCCGTATAGACCAGCTTTGGAATTGCGGCCGGGTATAAAGTCTGGATGTTACGATGGAGTTTTATGATGTCGGGAAATTTAGTCTCGAAATTATGGGCGGACAAAATCAACCGGCCCTTTGACACCTGCGACAGGGCTTTGCGTATTCTTTCCTGGTTTTCTGCAGAGAGAAAGCTTTCATATTCAAAGTCAATAAATTCGGCATGGGCTTTCAGGGCTTCTGTGAGTATCTCAATTCGCAGCCGGACTGGATAATCAATCGCGCCGCCCTGCCGCTTGTCGCGACAAGTTACGATTATCGGCGGCGGAGGAGACGCAGTTTTAACTTCGGCAATTAAATTTTTAACCAAATCAACACTGATATTTTCGAGATAATCAGTTCGCAATTCGAGCATCTCGGCGTCTTCGGCTACGGCGGCCTTGATTTGCTGCTTTGCCTGGTCCTGATTTTTAGCTGCTATGGGAACGGCTAAATATGTCATTTTTCACTCGCAGTTCATAACAAAGCTATAAATTGACGATATGATATGCTATGGAGGGATATATTGCAACGATGGTTATAAGCTTAAGGGTTAGGCGGTTTTTTCTTGCGTTTTTGACAACTTTGAGTAGATTCTACAAATAAAATTATGATTGGAGATTCCGCAATGATAGGAAAAAAGATAAGATTAGAGAGAATAATCGACCGCAATTCTGGTAGAACGGTAATTGTTCCAATGGACCACGGCGTTACTGTCGGGCCTATTGAAGGGCTGACGGATATGCGAGAGGCGGTCAGCAAAGTCGTGGCCGGCGGAGCAAACGCTATCCTGATGCACAAAGGGATGGTTCGTGCAGGCCACAGAGGCGCAGGCAAGGACATCGGGCTGGTTATCCACCTCTCGGCAGGAACGTCAATGAGTCCTGACCCAAACGCAAAAGAGCTGGTTTGCACCGTTGAGGAAGCGATTAAGCTGGGCGCTGACGCCGTGTCGGTACATATAAACCTAGGTGCCGAGACGGATAAAGAAATGCTGGGGCAATTGGGCTTCGTAAGCGAGCGGTGTATGCAATGGCAGATACCGCTTGTTGCGATGATGTACACGCGCGGGCCCAAAATCAAAAATGAATACGATGTTGCCAATGTCAAGCACGCCGCCAGAGTCGGGGCAGAACTTGGCGCCGATATTGTCAAGGTGCCATACACCGGCAGTGTCAAAAGTTTCGCCACGGTAGTCCAGGGCTGTCCTGTGCCGGTGGTGATTGCAGGCGGGCCGAAGATGGAAAGCGACAAGGACATATTTGAGATGGTCGAAGGGGCATTGAAAGCCGGTGCCGCGGGTCTTTCTATCGGCCGAAACGCTTTCCAGCACAAAAATCCTGAAAAAGTAGTCGGTGTTCTTTGCGAAATGGTACACGAAGGCATCAGCGTCGAAAAGGCAGTCAAAATGCTTCGGGGTTAACATACGTAGCCGATAAGGAATTAACAGAATGAAAAAGCTATGGGTAAATGTTGTTCCATACGAAAAGGACATTGCTATAGCTGCGCTTGAAAGCGGTGCTGAAGCAGTGGTTTTGCCGGACGGAAAAAGCGCAACTGTTCGCGAGTTCGGTAAAATCAAAACGGTCGAGAAAAACGGCGATATTAAACCCGGCATTGATGTTGAGTTCGTCGATATAGCAGGCAAAGCAGACGAGGATAAAGCTGCGGCGGTGCCCGAGAGCAAAATCATTGTGCTGCGAATGCTCGACTGGACGATTATCCCGATTGAGAATCTGCTGGCCAAGCGCGGCAGAAATATAATGGTGCAGGTGAAAAACAGCGAACAGGCCAAATTGATGGTCGAGATATTGGAGAAAGGCGTCGACGGCGTTGTGCTGAATACGACAGACGTCAACGAGATTAAAAAAACCGCTGACCTCATTCAGGGCGTAAGCGAAAAGGTCGCTCTTGTAACAGCTACTATTACAGCCGCAAAACAGCTCGGGATGGGTGACCGGGCTTGCCTCGATACCTGCACGCAAATGGAGCTGGGTGAGGGTATGCTCGTCGGAAATACGGCTTCGGGTTTCTTTTTGGTGCATTCGGAATCCATCGACAATCCTTATGTGGCATCTCGGCCTTTCCGCGTCAATGCCGGTGCGGTGCACGCATACACTCTGGCGCCTGGCGGTAAAACCATGTATCTGGCCGATTTGAAGGCCGGTGACGAGGTGATGGTGGTAGATTTTCAGGGCAAAAGCCAGACGGCATATCTGGGCAGAAACAAGATTGAGAAAAGACCTATGATACTTATTGAAGCCGAGGCCGAAGGTATGCCGATAAGTCTTGTTATGCAGAATGCCGAGACAATCCGATTAGTCAGCCCCGATGGGAAAGCGATTTCGATTACGAGTTTGAAACTGGGCGATAAGGTGCTTGGCCATATCGAAAAGGCCGGCAGGCATTTCGGTATGCAAGTCGATGAAACTCTCATAGAAAGGTAGCTCTATGAACTGGACAGGTGATATATTTGCCATACTGCTGGCGGTTTGCTGCGGGGCTGCCATCGGCCTCGAACGTCAGCTCAAACGCAAACCCGCAGGCCTGCGTACGAATGTTCTGATATGCCTTGGCGCAGCCGTTTTCACTATAATCTCGGCGAGAATGGCCGGCGATAAGGATTCTATCACAAGAATCGCGGCCCAAATCGTAACAGGCGTAGGTTTTCTCGGTGCAGGCGCGGTCATTCAGGACAGGGGCGGCATCCACGGCCTGACCACCGCCGCGACAATCTGGCTGGTGGCCAGCGTCGGTATGGCCTGCGGCGCAAAGTTGTATCTGCTGGCGGTCATATCAACTCTCATCGCGGTTATTGTTCTGGTGGGTCTTAGACGTTTGGAAAACCGCTTTGGACGTTCCGATAAAAAACACGAACAGTGAACATATATAATCCGTTCTTTTATTCAGCTATCACGCTCGGCTGATAAGATTACTGCAAAGGCCAAAGCCGCTGTTTCAATGCGAAGGATTGTATTTGTAAGTTGAACGAATCTTGCTCCGAAATCCTCTAAAAGGGTTTTTTCACCTTCTGTTATTCCGCCTTCGGGGCCAACAAATGCTATTATGTCTTTTGTGTCGAGCCGCTTTGTGGTTAAGGCCGGTGAATTTGGCTCAAGGCTGCCAACCAAAATTTCCGCCTTGTTGTGCTGATTTTTCAGGGCTGAAAGAATCTTGTCCAGAGTCACAGGCATATCGATTTGCGGCAGGAAAATTCGCCGGCATTGCTTGGCTGCTGCTATCGCTATATTTCGCCATCGCTGAACAGCTTTAGGATTCTTCGGCTGTTTTATAGTCCGCTCGAAGATAACAGGGATGATACGGTCAATTCCAAGCTCTGTGCATTTTTCGAGCAGCCAGTCAAATCTTTCGCCTTTCGGGGGACTTACCGCTATCGCGATTTCGGGTTTGTCGGGCTTATCTATTTTTTTGAGGTCGATAATTTTTAATGACACAGATTTACTCGCTGCCTTTTCAATGGAAGCCGTCGCCAATATTCCTGCTCCATCGAAGAGCTCGACCTTGTCGCCTGTTTTCAATCTGCACACATTGAACAGATGATGTGCTTCGCCGCCGGTCAGCTCAACTGCCGGTTCTTTCAGAGACTCGCAGTAAAATCGATTCAAATGCATAATATGCTCACATAAGATAGTCTTAGAAGAGTCCCGATTCAAGGGTGCACCTTTTGAAATTGGGTTTGATTGGGTTTGTTTTTTCGAGTTCATAGTTCGTTGTTTTTGGTTGTTAGTTATTGTTAACACTAAAGTTATATTCATTTTGGGGGTTTTGGAAATTGGCTTTGTTTCGCATAATTAATATCATTTTGATTGATTTTTCAGCTATAAACAGAAAATCTCCGCTGCCGAAATTTCAGCCACAGAGAAAAAAGAGAAGTAAATTACAAACAGTATTAATTGGTTATTTGAAACCGCTCATTGGTTATTCCTTTCAAGATAGACTGATTCTCTACTGTTGGAGGAACATGCGCGATTGATGCGAAAATTGCTTTCGTCTCTCGTCGCTTGGCCCTCGTAACTCGATGTGGGAAAAGGAGTAAGAAAATTTTAGATTTTTTAGTTTTTGGTGTTCGGGTATATGCGCGTTTGATTGAAAAGATGATAGGGTGTAGGGTTTAGGGTGCAGGAGATAGGAAAAGATGGATTAACCACGAATGGACACGAATTAACACAAGGATGGAGTGTGCAGCGGTGCCGACTCGCCTCGCTTCGCTGGGACCTATTAGAGATTGAACATATAGGATTTGGCAAGTGCCGCCAAGGTCAAAAGTGTAACTGCTGTTATTTTCAGCCGGGGGGTATTCATAATTTTCATCAGCCTTTCCTGCTAAAAAAATTACTCTTTAATTTTTCTATTTGTTGCTCATTTTCGATTCTTTTTCTAATTCTTCAAAACTTTTTGTTTCTGTATACCACCACCAATTCCAGTAATGATACCTCCATCCAATAACAAGAAATGAATATTCTGAACCTATATGGCAAGCAGGCGCCTCAAGCTGATAAAGATGATTTTGGGTTTCTACGCAAAAGCAGGCAATTGAAACAAGAAATAACAATAACAGAAATAATGTAGCCTTACTCTTTTTTTTGTATATCATCAGAGAAACCATTATAGAAGCAAAAAACAA
Organism: Phycisphaerae bacterium; assembly: GCA_028714855.1. Taxonomy (NCBI): domain Bacteria; kingdom Pseudomonadati; phylum Planctomycetota; class Phycisphaerae; species Phycisphaerae bacterium. The sequence goes on from JAQTLP010000007.1 coordinate 108,639, forward strand.
TAAAATACTTGGAATGGCAGCAACCATTCTTCGCCAATTTATGTTCCCATCTTCCCATTTAAATTTAGGTATCCATATCTCAAAATGAAACCACGTTATTAGAGAAATAAGAAAATGCAAAACAAACAATAAAGAAATCAGCAACGTTAACTCTTGCAAAATTCTCTTTTTATTATAATTAAGGCTCATTTTGGACTCTCATAATAAGATTTAATTTATCACTCTTCCGTTAGTCTTCTTATATATTCTGCATTTAATTCTGTGATAACAGCTTCCATCCTTTTCAATTCTGCTTCGATCTGACGCTCCATCCATCCTGCAGGATCTTTGCTATATTCATAAGGTTTCGGGAATTCCATAAAGATATCTGGGTGGTTTTTCATCAGATTATCGAGATCTTCAAAATGTGAGATTATTTTTCTTTGCCCGTAAGGTAGCTTATGTCCCTCACCTACGACTCCACAACCAAATAAACCTACACCATATACTCCTTTGCTTTCGAGAGTTTCTTTCAACTGGGATAATGTTGTTATCCCGTGGTTACTCTTCTGTAGATCGCTTAGTACATCGTATGCAGTAGAACTTCTCGCTATTGACTTTTGAATATCAATATCCTGTATTCTCCCAAAAGATAGTCCCTGAATATCAAAATAATCCCAATAATGATGCAAAGCATAAAATGCGGCACCAACGGTTAATGCGCCGCCAGCAGCTATCCAAGGAAATTCTCCTTTTGGATCCAATTTATTAACCGGATTGTTCTGACAGTAAAGGTATTTATGCAACGTCATCGGTTCTTCAAATTTGCCGAAGACGGGGTCGCGGGAAGTAAATCTATAAAGATATGGGGCGTATTGTCGGGCACGGAGGTAATACTGGCCGGTGTCGCTGTCGTAGTATTGGCCGGTGAAGCGGAACGAAGCTACCATTCCTATAGCTGCATTGCTTTCCAGAGTCTCACCAAATGGACCATACGTCGAATAACCGTTTACGGCGCCAGTATCAATAAAAGCTTCGCGGACACTGCCGAGACGGTCAGACAGATAGAAATTTTTCATCGTATAACTGCCGTTGTGCTGCATAAGCGGCTGGCCGTTGGCCCGCCACACGGATGGCGGGTAAACGTGGATGTAGGTCTTGTTAATTTTCATCAGCCCTTCCCGATTAAACTACCCTTCTTTCTCACTTTCACTTATTCTCGTTTTCAAGTTTATTAGCATCCTCAATTGCTTTTCTTTTGATACTCTCAAGATATGCTGTTCTAACAGCCTCACGAACTTTTACTTCTAGTTCAGGCGAAGGTTTCGACACAAAACCTGACAAGAAGAATTTACCCTTTTCATATTCAACGTTTGCAAAAAAAACATCACCATTTTCAAAAACGATTTGACAGTTACCATGCCCGCCAAAACCAAAATTATAACATCCAACAAAAACGTTGAAATTGCCAGACATTCTTCCGATACTGTTATTTAACCTTTCAATCGCAATCTCTTCTGCATTATTCTTGTAGAATTCAGTCTGATTACGTACTGAATCAATAATCTGATAGACAAAAGTTTGCATTTGATCTTGTTTTTGTTGTTCTCTATATTTAACAAAGCCAAACACCGAACCAACAATAAAAACGAAAATAGCTGTCACGATTACAAACTTGCCAATATCGAGCAGCGATTGTCTAACAGGGTAATAGGAATAAACTTCGCCTGTTTTGCTCGCCGCACTGGTTTTCAGATTTTTGAGGACAACCCAGTTTCTAAAATAAACTTCTGCCATATAAACAACCGTGCATCCAAGAGCTATTACAGCCATCGCATAAATTGGTAAACGGCTCAGATGATAACCCGGATCCGTGACATACTGCGGCACATTCAAATTGATGGCAGATGGTAAAAAGAAGATTTCCGCGAATGTAAAGGCGACAAAATAGAGCACGTCACATTTCCACCATTTCAGCTTTAGGGCGTAAGCAGTATTGTAAATAATTATTGCTGGCAACAAACCCGTTAAGTAAATTATTCCTTTTGTGATAAATATTGGTTCTAACCGAAAGTTTATAAATCCTGAACCAGTTGCCGCGACAAAAACAACTACAACGGCCATAACGCACGATCTGACAACTCCAATCAAAATCGCTCGCGAGTGTTTAGAGATATTTCCTTGATTAAACTTCTCGAGTACTTCTTTGTGCCTTAGTTCTTTTATACTTCTGTGAGTTCTAAAGATGGTTTCTGCAAGGTAAACAGCAATGCCGATGAACGTAAGAATATACAGGAAAAAGACGATAAATCCGTCCTCTCCATCACCAGATGGATGTACATGCACTAAAATAAGACTGATGCAAAAAAACAATTCTAAGGAAAGAAAACCGATGAAATAAAGTATATCGCAGGTGAACTGCTTTAGCTTCAAGGCACAACCGAGATTATAGAGAAGCATCGCAGGAAGAAGAAACAGTATAGCTAAAAGGGCTGCTGGAACAACTTCAAGGTCTCCACCGGCAATCACAATACCTGTTGTAATCGCCACCAATACACCTATGGCACTAAGTCTGACAAAATTAATGGCCACAAGCATTAACTGATATGAATTTTTTTTAAGCATAACAACTCCCTATCAATTAATAGTCGAAATACCAATCATCAATTAAGTAATCTTGACCTAGACTAATGCCAGAAAAGCTACCACCTATTATATGCCGTCTTGCTTCACTAATTCCAGCAGATCGGAACATTGAATTAACCCAACTTGCACAATTCGGTCCATTCCGCAAATCAAAATCAATGGGCGCAGATTCCTCTTTATCTACATAAATAAAGGCCTGTAACACCAACTTGTATACAAACGAGGTATCATCTTCTTCCGACATGACCTCACGCCTATCAAAGTCCCAACTGCGTAAAGACCTAGATTCACCCCAATACTGACGAGAAGAATCAATATCATATCCTTTGTTAAATACAGCTTTCAGTCTATCATTTTGACTTTCAGCACCCATTGCAAATCCCTTCTCGCCTCCACCAATATTTTGTAGAATACCAACACCATCCTCACTCATCGCTTTAAATATCTGATCTAAAAATGTAAAATCACCTGGTTTATCTGGAGCAGCTAAGATAAAGTGATGATTCGCAAAAGGGGAAAAAGAGGTGTCTCTTGCTGCCCAATAAACCTTTCTTCCATCGAGGTCAACTCCATCAACAGGGTCATTCTGACAATAGAGATATTTATGCAGTGACATTGGCTCTTGGAATTTTCCGAAGGCTGGGTCGCTCGATATAAACCTGCTGATATATGGGTCGTATTGTCGGGCACGGAGGTAATACTGGCCGGTATCGCTGTCGTAATACTGGCCTGTGAAGCGGAACGAAGCCAGCAGCCACATCAGTCCATTTTCTTCGAGAGTTTCGCCAAACGGACTATACGTCGAATAACCGTTTACGGCGCCGGTATTAGTAAAAGCCCCGCGGACGCTGCCGAGCCGGTCGCACAGGTAGAATTCTTTCGCCGTGTAACTGCCGTTGTGCTGCATAAGCGGCCGGCCGTTGGCGTGGACATATGTCTTCTGGATGCTCATATTATCGTTCGGGTTTAATTCGAGTAAAACAGTCGGCAAATTGCCAGCAATGTCGATTTTCTATTATTTCTAAATTCCAAGCATATGTAAAAGCATAACAATACTCAAAACCAACAGAAACAAGATAAACCAAACAAGCAAACATGATTTGGCATATTTATCTGCTTTTGCTGATTTTTCCTTTAGAGCAGGATCATTAATGGATTTTATTGCTTTGCCATATTCAGCACTCTTTTTGAACGATTTACCATCAGGAATTTCCCATATGTCAAAATGATGATTTTTCATATATCTATTCATACGGAAACCGTTAACCATCATTATCAATATTGCCAAAGCAACAGAGACCCCAAATGAAATTATTCCAAAGTATATAAGAAAGGCAAATTTTGCTTCACCTGAAAACAAATTGTAGATAAATCCCAATATTGTAACAACCTTAACCATTTGATCTAATACTCCTATCTATTACCACTCGTTAACCCATGCACGTCCTCTATATATGTGACCTTCACCACCGACACCCCAAGTAGAAAGCCCCGGACCTCCAGAAAGGGTGTATAATTTAGTTCCATTGTCACTTACTGAATAACTAAAAGCGCCAGTTGCGAACCAAAAGGGAGAACCAACTGGTGCAGGAAAAGTAACTGAACCTCCATACTCTGTATACCATCCTTCAAGATCCGAAGCTTTCATTGCATTAGGTGAAAAACTAAAATCCGCCGTAAATGAAGCACCAGACATGCCAACAGATCCGCCAGCTGCTGCCCATCCTATATCTCCCCAGAACCAACCGCTGGTATTAAGCCACCCTGTTTCTTCAGTATTTTTACCAAAAAATATCCCCGCTCCTGCTGTTCCACCTACCCCTGCCATATCAATAGCTTGTGAACAATATGACAAAACACCTATGTAGTACCCCATAAGACCAAAGCCGCTGGTTAAAGAAGAGGCACCTCCGATTGTAAGATTACCACTGGCACTACCGCCTATTATAACTGCGAAATTACCATCTAAATCAATATAGTTAATAGGATTGTTTCCGCAGTATAGATACCTATGTAACATCAATGGGTTTTCAAACAGACCTTCCGCAGGGTCTCGGCTTGTGAACCTGCTGATATACGGGTCGTACTGGCGGGCGCGGAAATAATACTGGCCGATATCTCTGTCGTAATACTGGCCTGTGAAGCGGAACGAAGCCAGCAGCCACATCAGTCCATTTTCTTCGAGAGTTTCGCCAAACGGACTATACGTCGAATAACCGTTTACGGCGCCGGTATTAGTAAAAGCCCCGCGGACGCTGCCGAGCCGGTCGCACAGGTAGAATTCTTTCGCCGTGTAACTGCCGTTGTGCTGCATAAGCGGCCGGCCGTTGGCGTGGATATAGGTCCTAAAGATCGAACCGTTTACTGGATTGATTTCCATCAACATGGTCGGCAGGCCGCCCACGATATCAACGATATACTTGCGTTTCGTCGAACCGTCGGCCGTCTCTTTATATATGCGGTTGCCGAACGGGTCATATTTGAGAGCAAGTTTAACGTATTCGCCGTCTTTGAAGCGGCGGAGCTTGTTGTCCCAGTTGTATTCGAGGGTTTTGGCGGAGGCGTTATTAAGCATATTGCCGTTTTCATCGTAGTCGAGGCCTGAACCGCCTGCTGTTATCATCTGGTTGCCTGAATAGGTAAAATCAGTCTGATTCGCCTGTATCATCCTGCTAATCATATCGCCGTTTTTATAATAAGAGTAGTTCGCAACCCAATTGCCGCCATTTATATTGGATATATTGGCATCTGTCAACTGTGAACGCATATCGTAGGCGATCTGGATTCCTGCTTCCTCCTTTGGGATGGCTTACGCCATTAGGGATAAATTATGCAGGAATGACAAAAAATTGCCAAAAGTGAGGGGACGACCACCAACGTGAAGTTGGGGGCTTTCGGATTAAGCAGACAAGTGCCGGCGATGGCTAAATGAAAAAGAAAAGGCCGAGTCGTTAAACGAATCGGCCTTTATAAATTCAGGTTGATTTATGCCCTTATTTTTACTTTGTGCGTTTTCTTAACAACGCGATTCCGCCGAGAGCAAGGAAGGCAATTGACATCGGCTCCGGAACACCTGTAAACTGGATATTGTCCTGCCAATAGTCGCCGCTTAAATCGTTCTCGTCGAAGTCGTTTATTCGAAATTGGACGGATGGCTGATTGTTTATGGCTGTCAGCGATGACAAATCATAACTAAACTGGTGCCAAGCATCGTCCCTGGTAATCGCGTAGTTATCCACAATATTGGTCCACTCGCCATCGTCAACCTGATAATCCAAATCAAAGCTTACAGGTCCTGTCTTGTCGCCGGAGTTGTCCGACATATAATCCCAGCGGATTGACATATCCTGCCAGCCAGTGGTGTTGATTGTAATAATGATGTAAGCATCGTTGTCACCGCTTTTCGATACGTCGCCCCAATGAAGGGCCTGCCCAGCAATGTGATAATTACCTGCGGCGTCAGTAAACTCAACGCCATTTCCGCCGTTGTCGTCGTAATCGGCATTGCCAGCGTCTAAAGTAGGTACTCCTGAGACATATTCATACTGCGGAACGAGCGTGTAATAGTCTGAGCTAGGACCAAAATCCCAGACGGCCATAAGGTTTGCGTTGGCTGCACTAGCCAGAACCAATAAAAAAACCACGCCCAATAGAAAAATTAATCTTTTCATCTCTACTTCTCCTTCTTCTGTGGCTAAAGATGCCCTATTTAGATGTCTACAAACCCCTCCCTTACAAATTCCATCATACCAAAATTATTTTATAAAAGTCAAGGGAAATAGGCAAAGCGATAATATTTTCCCTGATTTTTACCTTTTTTAAGGGTTTTTCAGCTTTTAACGGCCGGATTCAAATCGGCAATTTCCGGCTTATAAATGTCAGTTTTCGCTTAATTGTCTACTTCGTAGTCAGCCTCGCTAAGCGCGCTCCATTTTTGTGTGCTGCCTATGTAAGCGCGGGCTTTTAGAGTGGTGTTTGTATTGATATTAAAACCACCCATGTATTCAATCGCACTGGGCGAGATAGTCGGGTCGGTGGAACTGCCGCTAGTAGCGGCTTCCAACTCGGCGCAAATAAGAAAATCTGTACTAGTTACAGAATTATTCAGGCCGTGAATGGCCAGGATGTTGCTGCCGGGATGCAGCAGATTTATGTAGTCCGAAATGCCATAAGAATACCATGCGGATGTTGCCTCGGGCGACGACGACGTGCTATTAGAGTTCCACGCCGGAGTGCCGGTGAAATAGACTCGTTTTACCTCTACACCATTAATATATGCAACGTAGCCATCGTCTTGTCGCATACGCAGCGTAAGCGAGGAGATTTGACTGATATCGCAGGGGTCTATATTGAACGGGATGCGGATATAACAGGTCGCGTTGATGTTATACATAGCCGTTTCGACGTCGATACCAATGAAGGGGTCGTAGCTTGATTCTCTCTCGTATCCGACGCCGCTGGTGCCGCTTGTCCAGTTCGCATCGTCGTATGGCTCACTGCCGCCCTGCCAGGTTGTGCCGATATCGCCGGTCGGAACCCGTGCTTTTTTGGCTGCGCCGTCTGAAACCAGTAAGATTGTATCCGGCGGAATAACTTCGCCCGGAACCCTTGGGTCGCTGCCGTCTAATGTGTAATAAATGGTAGCTGTGCTACACGAGTCTGTAATGGTTAATGTGTCGCTGGTTAAGACATTACCGCCATGCTGCTGAGAGCCATTGACATAGAAAACAGGGGCATCGAGGGCCGGATAAAGGTCCTTGCTTCGCAGAAGATTGATTAGGGCGTAAGAGTTATTGGAATTGTGAATGTCAGGGATATAGTAATTGATTATGCAGTCGCGCTCTTTAATCCAAGAATCTTCCCGCGTGAAGTAATAGTTTGGCCAGGGGCCATGCGGAGGCGCCGGGTAGAAAATATTGTTCGGATCATTCGGGTCACTTGGTATGTCAATAGCGCTTCCATACGGAGTTTTCATCCGGGTGTCACCCCAGCGTGCTGATTCGGCGACTATAGCTTTATCTATCATATTGGCAACTTCGAGGTAGCGGCTTTGAGAGTTGGCGATATTAAGCGCTCCACCGTTAAAGCAATGTTTCTGGAAGCGGTCGGCGAAGAGAAGCCGGAATTCCGCGCTGGTGCGCATTTTCTGGAAAAGCGCGCCGACCCCGCTGCTGTCATCGATGCGCTGGGCGGCACGTCCGTGGTAATCGAGCGCTATCTCCTGGTCCCAGACGAAGAATCGCAACTTGCCGTCGCCGCTGACGGCATTTGCGGCGGCAAAGCCGTTGTGGCTGGGCCAATCTTCGGCGTCTGCATAGAAATGCAAAAGCATATAGTCTGCGAAGTTTTCGATGTCGATGTAATTCAGGGCCTGGGTGTAACCTACTAGTGTAGATACGTCGGTAGCCATTATCGCGTTCCAGCGGGCATCAGGGGTGTAGAAATCTTTATTGACTGTCCAGTCTTCAGCTTCGCCTCCGAGGTGTTCAGCGAAGAAATCGTCCCCCACAAGTTCGGTGAGGTTGAAGACGCCGAAGTAAAGCCCATTGACGTAGAGGTTCACGTAGTTTCCGTAACTGGAGGGCTGACCCATATCGCGCAGGCTTTCCTTCATCCAGACATCACGGGTGTATTGAGAATCGTTCGGACGGTAACGTGTATTACCCCAAGAGACAAGGCCCCATGAATCGGTAAAGCAGGCGCGAAGAAGCAGCTGGTTGAATACCTCCACAGGAGAATCCGGAAAGAGCGGGTAATTAAGCTTTGCCGGGCCGTATTGGCTGGTGAAAGTGAGCCGAAGGTTATGTTTCTGCATGCGATAGGGGCGCCGGCTGGACCCGCCGTGATTTTCAATTTTGCAGTCGTACTGGAATCCTTCGCCGTGTAGCGGGATATATTCTATCGAGCATTTGTATTCCGTGGTGCTTTGTGGATTGGCCCAAAGGCCGATGGCGTCACTGATGAATTCGTCTGGATTCATCGAGATGGAAAAGGCAGGGATATCGAGCAGAGCATCGCGGATAGAATATCCCGGCAGCGTGCTGGTGACGACCCGCGGGTCCATCTCGTAGTCGGACGGCGTAATATCGCCGCACTCCGAGCAGTAGCCCCAGTCGCTCGGCCAGCCGGGCGGATTGGTCGGCTGCTCGGCGACGTCGTCGATGAAGATGTAGGTGTGGGTTGTTCTGCTGGGCTTGTCTCCTGCCTTATATGCTATGGCACGCAGGCACCTGGTAGTTGTAATAGGGATTCCCACGCCTGGGGTGTAAACCGTCCCAATTGTTTCACTTGGTTCTGTTCCATCCAACGTGTAGCGTATCGCAGCTCCATTAGTATCACAGGTCAGTAACAAGTTAAAGGCGCTTTCGTAGAAACCCCGCTCATGATTGACCTCGATTTCATGAACAAAACCGTAGTATGTTCCGTTATTGTCCGCCAGCGGAGTTGGAACAGCAAAAAACTGTAAGTTATCACTGGCATCTGGATAACGGCCATAGGAAATATTGGGAACTTGTTCGCCGAAGATAATGCCGTCAACCATAGTATCAGCATCGAGAAATAGCCCGATTTCTTCACCGTCTGCGCTCAGCTTGAAACTGGTGTGCAGCGGCCCCTCGCTAGTCTCATCATCGGCCCAGAAAAGGACAAAACCATCGGCGGGAACAGTTGTTTGCGACGGGTAGCCATAAGGGACCTGCCACTTCGTCGGGTTACCGAAGTTATCCGTCAGATACATCCCGGCAAGGTTTATTGGCGTATCGCCGAAATTGTAGATTTCGAACCAGTCATCCCAATCACCCAATGGGTCATGGATGCCGCTGTCGCTGTTGTTAGAAGCCATAAATTCGTTGATGACCAGAGGTATGCCGCGGTTAAGCCATTGATTTGACAGAACCGAGAAATCGACGAGATTAATTTTGCCATTACTGTCTAGGTCGGCACAGCCGGGCTGCTGACAATCTTCTTCTATATCTATATCATTAAGCCACTGGTCTGTGAAAATTCGAATATCCTCCCAATCGACCTTGCAGTCGTTGTTGAGGTCGTCTGGAGGGCATAATTTGGCAATGACAGAACTAGCCAAAAATACAGCGATTAGCAGAGAAAAAAGCGAAATTCTCATGATTTTAGGTCCTTTATAGACCTCACCCTTACCCACTTTATCCATTTTAACGTATTTCGGCAGTAAAATCAATAGGTAATTATGCGCAAAGGAAAAGGCCGATGTCTTTAGGACACCGGCCTTTATAATCCTGGCGATACCTACTCTCGCCCCAGAGGACTACCATCGGCCGCACGGGCTTAGCTTCTGAGTTCGGAATGGGATCAGGCGTTTCCCCGTACGTATGGTCACCAGGAAGTTTGTTACATCGGGGCAAGTTTGCCCTGATGATGTATTCACTTATAAACAAGTAATATGCAGATGCGAATATGAGCGTTAACCAAATCAACCAAAGATAGATATGGTCAAGTAATCGAGCGTTAGTACCGGTTAGCTGAAGCGATTTCTCGCCTTACACACCCGGCCTATCAACCTGATAGTCTATCAGGGCTCTTCAGCAGTCCGAAGACTGCAAGGAATCATAATCTTGGAATGGGCTTCCCGCTTAGATGCTTTCAGCGGTTATCCTTTCCTGACTTAGCTACCCGGCGGTGCCCCTAGCGGGACAACCGGTACACCATCGGTCAGTGCTTCCCAATCCTCTCGTACTAGGGAAACATTTCCTCAAGATTCCTACGCCCACGGCAGATAGGGACCGACCTGGCTCACGCCGGTCTGAACCCAGCTCGCGTACCGCTTTAATTGGCGAACAGCCAAACCCTTGGGACCGCCTACAGCCCCAGGATGCGATGGGCCGACATCGAGGTGCCAAACCTCCCCGCCGCTATGGACGCTCGGGGGAGATAAGCCTGTTATCCCCAGAGTACCTTTTATCTGTTGAGCGATGACCCTTCCACATGGATTCACCGGATCATTAGGTCCTGCTTTCGCATCTGCTCGACTAATGAGTCTCGCAGTTAAGCACACTTATACCCTTATGCTCTTTGCGTGATTGCCAACCACGCTGAGTGTACCTTTGAGCTCCTCCGTTACTCTTTTGGAGGAGACCGCCCCAGTCAAACTGCCCACCAAGCACTGTTCCACGCCCGGATTCACGGGCCGTGGTTAGGTGACTAACATAGCAAGGGTGGTATTTCAACGTTGGCTCCGCCCCGACCGAAATCGGGGCCTCAAAGCCTCCCACCTATCCTACGCAAGATATGTCAGGCATCAATACTAGGCTACAGTAAAGGTTCACGGGGTCTTTCCGTCTTGCCGCGGGAATGCGGTATCTTCACCGCAAATACAATTTCACCGAGTCCGTCCTTGAGACAGTGCTCCAGTCGTTACGCGGTTCATGCACGTCGGAACTTACCCGACAAGGAACTTCGCTACCTTAGGACCGTCATAGTTACGGCCGCCGTTTACCGGGGCTTCGGTCGTCAGCTTCTCAGGATTACTCCCAATGACCGACTTCCTTGACCTTCCGGCACCGAGCACGCGTCATTCTGTATACATCCTCTTTACGAGTTGGCACAGAACTGTGTTTTTGATAAACAGTCGCCAGAGCCACTTCACTGCGCCCTCAGCATGTGCAAGATCGAAATCAAGCACATCTGGAGGGACCCCTTATCGCTAACTTACGGGGTCAAATTGCCTAGTTCCTTAAGAACGGTTTTCTCGAGCGCCTTAGGATATTCTCCTCGCCTACCTGTGTCAGTTTTAGTACGGATACGCATCGTCGTCCTGTTTGAGGTTTTTCTCGACAGCAGCTTTAGTTGCTCGGGCATCATAAATTGGCCCTTGCCGTCCTTCAGAGTCTTGTGCCGGCGGATTTGCCTGCCGACGACTCCTCCGGCAGAATAGCCACAACTAATCGGCTTCCAACCTCTGCTGCTGCGTTACCCCCACAGTTATAACCTTCGATACATAGTGCAGGAATATTAACCTGCTGTCCATCGTCTACGCCTTTCAGCCTCGACTAAGGGGCCGACTAACCCTGGGCGGATATACCTTCCCCAGGAAACCTTAGGCTTTCGGCGAACAGGATTCTCACCTGTTTTATCGTTACTCATACCGGCATAATCACTTGCTGCCGCTCCACCGCTCGTTACCGTACGGCTTCGCTGCTGGCAGCAACGCTCTCCTACCGCTTGCAGACAGGCGAACCTGTCCACAAACCCGCGGCTTCGGTGTTTTGCTTATTCCCGTTCATTATCGGCGCCGAACTGCTCGACCAGTAAGCTATTACGCACTTTTTAAATGGTGGCTGCTTCTAAGCCAACATCCTGGCTGTCACGGCAATTCAACTTCCTTATGAACTCAGCAAAACTTTGGGACCTTAGCCGGCGGTCTGGGTTGTTTCCCTTTTGACTACGAAGGTTATCCCCCGCAGTCTGACTCCTGAGATAATCTTTACGGTATTCGGAGTTTGGTTGGGGCTGGTAAGCTGGTGGCTCCCTAGTCCCCATTCAGTAGCTCTACCCCCGTAAAGTAGTAGCTCAAGGCTAGCCCAAAAGCTATTTCGAAGAGAACGAGATATCCCCAAGTTTGATTAGACTTTTACTCCTCCCCACAGCTCATCCCATAACTTTTCAACGTTAATGAGTTCGGTCCTCCTCCGCCTTTTACGGCGGATTCAACCTGGCCATGGGTAGATCACTTGGATTCGCGTCTACCGCCTGCGACTTAATCGCCCTGTTAAGACTCGCTTTCGCTACGGCTTCATCCCTTAAAGATTTAACCTTGCCACAAACGGTAACTCGCCGGTTCATTATGCAAAAGGCACGCGGTCACCCATTACCAGTCCGAAGACTGGTCATAGGGCTTCCACAGCTTGTAGGTGTATGGTTTCAGGTACTTTTAACTCCCCTAATAGGGGTACTTTTCATCGTTCAGTCGCCTTACTATCCACTATCGGTTGTCGAGTAGTACTTAGCCTTGGAGGGTGGGCCCCCCAGCTTCACACGGAGTTCCACGAGCTCCGTGCTACTCTGGTACACCGGCAGTAACGCAGGGCTCTCGCTTTCACATACAGGACTATCACCTTCTATGGTCGGACTTTCCAGACCGTTCTGCTTACGATGCCTTTGTAACTGCTTACCGGTGCCCACAACCCCAGAGAGCAAGCCCTCTGGTTTGGGCTCATCCGCTTTCGCTCGCCGCTACTGACGGAGTCTCGGTTGATTTCTTTTCCTACAGGTACTGAGATGTGTCAGTTCCCTGCGTTAGCTTCCTACGGCCTATGCATTCAGCCGCAGATGACAGAAGACGGTTGCCCGCTTCTGACAGGTTGCCCCATTCGGAAACCCCGGGATTAACGGTTGCTAGACACCTGCCCCGGGCTTATCGCAGTCAGCCACGTCCTTCTTCGCCTCTCGACACCTAGACATCCCCCATACACCCTTAGTAACTTGACCATATCAATCTTTGATTGTATTGGTCTGTGTTCCCTAAGTTATCGCTCATAATTGTAAAGTTTTTCGTCGGAAAATACGAAAAACATTCACGCATCTGCATATTCACTTGTAAAAGAACAACAATGTCCTTCAACGCATCCCGATAAATCGGGGTTTGCTCAGGACATTTAATTCGCCTTCGCGAATTAAATGGAGACGACCGGGGTCGAACCGGCAACCTCCGGCTTGCAAAGCCGGCGCTCTCCCAGTTGAGCTACGTCCCCCGGAACCCAACAAATTTGAAACATGAAATCTCAAACTAAAAGTGGGCCCGGGAAGAGTCGAACTTCCGACCTTGCGCTTATCAGGCGCACGCTCTAACCAACTGAGCTACGAGCCCAAACTCTTTTCGGTCGGCTGTTTGAAGCAACTGCCTTCAAGACGCAAGCCGTAAACCAATATCGACAAATTGAGTCGAGGTCGGATAGTTTACATATTCAGTTAAAAAAGAGCAACAAAAAAGGCCGCTCAAAACTGTCAGCGGCCTGTGCATGCACAAGTATCCGTTTATTAACAGTTCAAAGCCAGAAAACACTAGTTATTAAGATCTTCTTTAAAATCCTAACAAACCCTTTCTGATTGGGTTGTTAATCACCCCAATCTCACCCACTACTCATATGTGATTCTATTATGGTATCAACCCCCCGTCAAGAATTTTTTATTATTTTTAAAAAATTTTCACTACCCGCTTTTTTACTACTGTTATCGCAGGGATATTGTTCAAAATCGGCCTAAAAATCAGATTTTAGCGATTTTCTCCCTAAGTCAGAGCAAATTCAGCATAATCGGCGTCTCAAATTAGAGGAGAAGGATCTTTACGCCGGCAACGGTGAGGGGAATCACTGCTGTTTCAATGGAACGGATAGTTGCGAATAAGGAACAACTTTTAATGTTTGCAGGCCGGTTTCGACTGTTATACAATATCTTTTAATATTTACTGATAGGTCTTATTCTTTGAATTAAAACAAAGAAAGGCACATGTCTAAGCGGCAGGAAACAACGGGTCATAAAATTAAACTGAGAGGATTTACTCTCGTCGAACTGCTTGTGGTCATGTCCATCATATCCATGTTAATGTCTATTCTTCTTCCGTCGTTAAGCAGAGCCATGGAAGCAGGCAAACGTACGGACTGCCTTTCACACTTGAGGCAGCTGACGCTGGCCTGGTATTTGTATTCTATGGATAACAACGATAATCTTTGTTCACCAGATACGTACTGGAATGATTCGGGGGGTAATTACTGGGTTGCTGATGGGTTGGATATACCAAGTAATGATACAGGCAATACCGAACAAGCTATCGCAGAAGGAGCGATGTGGTGTTATACCGAGGAGACTTTAGGCCTGTACAAGTGCAAAAGCGACCGGTCTAATTTTTTGCGGAGTTATTCCCTCTGCAGAGGTGGGAACTTGGCTGGTATTTCGGGACCTTCATCAAAGATGATTTTTGTTGGTGCAAGCAGCAGTTGGAGATGGATACATGGCAGCTACTTTCCTATAAAAAAGCAATATGCTGGAGTGCGGCAATGGTGGTCCTGGGATGACCCTTACCATCGACAGCAGATAACTGCAAGGCACCGTGGCGGTTGCAATGCGTCTTTCGCAGACGGTCACTGCGAGTGGTGGAAGTGGAAGGACCAGCGGACAGTCAAATTTGCAAATCGGGAAATATCAGCAGAAGAAGCTTCGGTTAATAACCCTGATATTGAACGTTTGCTTGAAGCGCTCAAGTAAATCTTGTTTGAGAATTATTTCTGTTTAAAGTGGATGTATCTCAGCGCAGAAAGGATGTTTAGATAAATGTTTTTTACACTTCCTGATTGGTTGCGATACGAAATTCAAGAGCGATGGGGGCAATTAGACCTAAGGAAATGGATTAACAAAAATCCAATGATAATCGTCAGCATCACTCTCGCTTCTGTGCTTATACTATTGGTGATTATAGGGTTGTCAATGCCTGAAAAGACCGTAACAACAGTCAAGGAGTATGAAGAAGAGTGGTTCTATGACCCAAATACCGGCAAACTTTTCGTCGCAGAAAGCGATGATGTTTCACCCATTGAGGCCACTTCGGGCACGTTGCCCAGCCAAAAGCGAGCGCCTGTCAAAGCTTACGTATTCAGTTACGCCGACGAGCCGAACGAAACAAACCGTTTTATTGGCTTTTTAGAAATGCCTAACCCTGCGGTAAAAAAAGAGGGACTTGAGCCTGGCGGTTCAGGAGCAAGTGGTGCTAAGCGGTGGGGAAAGGGAAGACTTATTCGCAGGGTTGATGATGAGCAGTGGGTGCCAGCTGACAGCAACGAAGGACAAGCTATTTTGAAAGAGCTTGCCCTCCCGAATAAAAGCGGAAAGATTGCTCATTATTGTCAAATCGAATGAGGATTTTTTGCTATCAGGTTACTTGAATTGTTCCGCAGCAGCATCAAAAATGAGCTTTTTGGCGTTTTCAATCGGTCCCGGCAGATGAGCGCCCGCAGCCATTTTGTGTCCGCCGCCCCCGAATTTCGCGGCGATTTTGCAGACATCGACGGCCCCCCTGCTCCGCAGCGAAACTTTCACCTGCCCGTCAGCTTGTTCCACAAACAAAGCCGCTGCCTCGACGCTGCTTATCCGCCGGCATTCATCAATCAGATTTTCCGTATCGCTTAATTTCGCGCCCGTTCGTTTGAAATCAGCCTGTGATAAATGCTGCATTACGAAACGCTCGTCAAGGTGCAGTTCGAGCGTATTGAACATCGCCACCATCAGCCTGAATCGCTGCGGTGAAGAGTGTTGATACAAATTGCGATATATCCGTGAAGGATTTGCACCGGCATCAATCAGCTCAGCACAAACCTTCATCGCCCTGCTGTCGGTATTATCGAACTGAAACCAGCCCGTATCAGTGGAGACCGACACGAAGAGCGCTTCTGCTATTTTTTTCGTAATTGGCCAGCCGGCGTATTTCAACAAATCAAAGACGATTAGTGCCGCAGCCGCAGCGCTGCTGTCAATCAGTTTGACGGCGCCGAGGCCGTCGTTAGTTACGTGGTGGTCTATCGCCAAAATCAGCTTATCTGATTGTTTTAGATATTTGTCTAATCCGGGCAGCTGGTTATGAGCGGCAGTATCGACGATAATGGTTAAATCGGAATCCATTTTTGTTTCTTTGCTGAACGTTTCCGGCTTCTGCTCAAATAAAAAATCGTACCACGCCGGCAATTCCGAGAGTAGCAATATTTTTACGTTCTTGCCGAGAGCGGTTAACGTTTCAGCAATCGTTGCAATACACCCGCACCCGTCGCCGTCCGGCCGAGTATGCGTCGTCAGCAAAACCCGCTTTGATTTATTAATTAATTCAACCGCCTTTTGAAAATCCGAATTATCAATCATAATCATTTTCCGCCGCTAACCAATTATTAATTAACCAGCTCAATGTCCGATGACGGTCACCATAGCTTCCGATACCTTCTTTCTGCGGAATTTACGCGGTACCACTTTGAGGCCATCGCTTTCTATAACTTCGCCACCCTTAAGGGGTCCTACCTGCTGCACACACCATTCAGCAACAGTTGGGACCTTGCCGTCGCCGAATTTACCCGACCAGTCAAGCCCTACCATGAAAGTCACTACACCCATCGAGACGCCGCCCCCTACAACCCAGCAGGACGAGCCGCAGGGATGAATATGCGTGGGTAAACGGTCAAACTCATCTTCAATCTCGCCAACGAGTTCCTCGATAATATCTTCCAATGTTACCATTCCAACTATGGTTCCGTCACCGGATATAACAATTACTATATGATTTTTCTCCCGTATCATCTCTTCCAGAAGCCGGGATAAAGGCATATCTTCATTGACCTTTTTTATAGGCCTTGATATTCCTCTGATGGTAGGATCGGATGGATTTACCCTCATCGCCGATACAACATCCTTGAAGTTGACGTAACCCTCGATACTTTGGGGGTCATCTTTCTTCGTACAAACGGGAAATCTTGTGTGCATATCGAGATGTGCTTTGACAAGTGCCTCCGGCAGGCTGCTGCCGATATAAATCGTCGATATATCCTGCGCCGGCATCATAATATCTCGTACCAGATGAGTAGATAGATGTGCGGCGGCTAAAACTATCTTTTCTTCCCGCTCGCCCATAAGTTGTGAGGTCCTGGCCAGCGAAACTGCGGCCCTTAACTCGTGCAGCCAGTGTCTCTGGCTGCTTGGTTCTATACCGCCCCACCGGGTAAGCAGACCTACCACTTTTTTCACTATAATTTCGACTACCAAAACAACAGGGTAAGCGATTTGTGAAAGGACTTTCATAACGGGCGAAAGTCTCAGCACTACCCATTCTTTATTGTTTAAAGCCATCATTTTCGGCACAAGCTCTCCGAAGATTATAATAACAAACGTCAGAGGTATCATCAGTACTACTATTGCCAGTATTCTAGAAACGGTTACGGAGATGTTTAAGCTGTACTGAAGGTAAGGCACAAAAGTTTCCTGCACGCCGGCTCCGCCGGTCGCAGCGGCAGCAACGCCTGCCATTGTGATACCGAGCTGGATGGTAGCTAAGCTTGCCTCCATTTTGTCCTTCATAAAGGCGGCTTCGGCTGCGCCTTTTTTCTTTTCACTTAATAAAAAGGTAATCCTGGCGCGGGATATAGAGGCAAGCCCCATCTCGTAGGCTGCGAAAATAGCATTGAAAACCAGCATCAGTACTATAACTACTAACTCATAACCGAACATCGTATATCCCCTATTGCATAGAGGTTCATAATTGTCAAGACAGCTTACACCACCACATTACATAAAATTTGCTGTGCTTTTTGGCAGTCCCTGCCAATTTGCTCGGCAAGCTCTTTTCCCGTCTCAAATTTCTGCTGGCTGCGGATTCGTTCGATAAAGTCCATTGTCATATATCGGCCGGTATACTGCCCAGCATTATCTGTCAGCAGGTGTGCTTCTATAAGTAAGGATTGACCTGCCCCATAGGTAGTTGCTCTGCCGATACTGAAAGCTGCGGGAATTTTTTCCTTTGTTGAGCAGACCTGAGCTTCGCTGTCTCCGATTTCTACCAGGCCCGCATATACGCCTTCATCTGGGATAATCTGCTGCGGCTTTTTCAAATTCAGCGTTGGAAAGCCCAGTTCTTTGCCTTTGCCTCGGCCGGGCACGATATTGCCGATAAGTCGATATGGTCTGCTTAACAAAATTGCTGCGTCCGCTACTTTGCCTTTTGTTACCATATCACGAATCACCGTGCTTGAGACCTCAACTGTTTGGCCGCTTGCCAGCTTAGCCTTTTTAGCATCGACTATAATCACCTCGATGCCCTTTGCTTTTGTGAGTTTTTGCAGCGTATGCACGGAGCCTGCCCGCTTATGGCCGAAGTTGAAATCCTCACCCTCAACGATAGCGCTCGGCCGAATTCCTTTCATAATAAACCGCTCTACGAAGTCCTCCGCCGCAAGTTCCAGAAGCTCCGGCTCACTTTTTGCCACAAACAGCGTTCCTACGCCTAACTCGGCAAGAAGATGTTCTTTCAACGCCGGCGGCATAAGGGCGCCGTGTACCTTTTTGGGATTCAAGACACTGAGCGGATGCGGCTGAAATGTCATTACAACTAATTCTGTTTGTTTTTGCGCTGCGATGCGTTTGGCGGCAGATAGAATCGCCTGATGACCGGTATGCACGCCATCGAAATTACCAATGGTCAGCACTGCCCCAGCTCTGGTTTTCTCAAGCTCAGATTCTGTTTTTATAATTTGCATTTAACTTGTGTCTGTTTTATCCAGTCTGCAAAACAGAGTTTCTGACAAAACAAAATATCAATTTACCTGTTTGTGCCCGATTCTGCAACGGCTTTTTAATCCGATGGGCAGCTATTTACATTTTTCACTTAAAAAATTAAAATTCACTTGCAACTTAGTTGCATTTGGAAATAATAGCCGGCAGCGAAAATTTCACAGGAAGATATTGAGAATTTGAGGTGCCGCGAAAATGTCTATATCAGGCAGATTGAAACAAGTTTTTGTTGAGCTAAAAGCCCACTCGCCATTTACCCTGTTCGGCGCGTTTACGGGTATAGCATTAATGCTCCTGTTCAGGAACATCGGCCATCAGGCAAGTTATCGACTGTTTTATATATTCCACCCGGCGCACGTTGTATTAAGCGCGATGGTAACGGCATCACTGTTCCGGCTGCACGAAAAGACGAAAAATTTTCTTATCGTGCTGATTGTCGGTTATGTCGGTTCGATAGGCATTGCTACTTTGAGTGATTCGATACTTCCGTTTTTTGGAGAAGATATACTTGGCGTGGCGGTTCCGACAGAGGCGGCTGTTCATTCGCATGAACACCATGGTGGAGCAGGGGAGGAACATGGCCATGAGCTGCACCTCGGATTTATCGAGGAGTGGTACCTCGTGAATCCTGCAGCACTGCTGGGAGTAGTGATTGCATATTTTCTGCCGAGGACAAAACTGCCACACGCCTTTCATATATTGATAAGTACATGGGCATCTGCGGCACATATTATGATGAACACGTACCAGCCTGTGACTGCAGTGCTGGCTCTTGGTATTTTTATTGTTCTTTTTGTGGCCGTGTGGTTGCCCTGCTGTTTTAGCGATATAGTTTTTCCAATGCTGCTCGTTAAAACTGACGGCCAGCAATGTGTTCTTTGCGGCGGCGGGCATCATAACCACGGGCATTAGTGTCGAAGGGAAGTAAAATGAGGTCGCAGACAAAAGAGAGCGTCGACAATTTATTAGGCTCGGCGAAATTAAGGCGAACTGACCAGAGAAGAATAATTCTGAATATTTTATTGAATACTAAACACCCCCAAACAGCTGATGAAATTATGGCGGCGATGAGCAGGAAAAGTGCGAACAAAGTAACCGTGTATCGAACATTGGAAAGTATGGTCGGAGCGGGATTGGTGCATAAGGCATTTATTCGTAAAAGAGCGGAGCATTTCGAACTCGCTGACAGATGTACCGATACACAATGCCATCCGCACTTTACCTGCACAAACTGCGGTGCAACAAACTGTATGGTCGGAGTATCTATCCCGCTCGTTAAACACATAGAAGAGGGTTTCGTTATCCATCGTCAGCAGGTGCATCTTGAAGGTCTTTGCCCGCAGTGCGCTTGAAACTCCGAAAGTATTTTTAATACCAATGTGCCCTGCCCTGCTGGTGCACGCAGCAGAAAAAAATAACATAGAAATCTATCACCACACTTGACTTGTTTACTTTAGATAGATAGAGTCAAACAAAAATACCGAAGCTTTCATAGCAATTGGCTTTCGAGGTCAGAAGATGTTAAAACGAATGTATATATCCGACAATGGCAAGCTGCAGGACGATGACAAGGCAGAGCCGCTGGTATACGTTTATACAGCCCCGACGGACGAAGAGAAAAAACAGCTTATCGAGCAGTATAAAATTGACGAACATACGCTGAATTCCTCCTTGGACCCCGACGAGCTCTCACGCCTTGAGTTCGAACCGGAACACGTTGCTATGATTTTCAAGCGGCCGAGACATTATGCCGCAGAAGACAATTTCCTATTCAAGGTGGCTTCCACCGGCGTCTTTATGTTCAAGGATAAACTCATAATTGTGACTGTTGATGAGGCACAACTGTTTGAGGGCAGGTCTTTTTTGAGGGTACAGTCCATCCAGGACGTTGTCCTCAAAATGATTAACCGTTCAATACTTCACTTCCTTGAACACCTGAAGGCGATAAACACGCTTGCCGGCTCCATTGAGCAGTTGATAAGCACTTCAATGGAGAACAAGTATCTGCTAAATCTTTTTACACTTGAAAAAAGTCTGGTCTATTATTTCAACGCAACGAATTCAAATGGTGTCCTTATAGAAAGACTTAAGAATAGCACCGGCAAGATAGGTTTTAGTCCGGAAAACGTCGAGATTCTTGATGACCTTGCTATTGAGAACAACCAATGCCGCGAGCAGGCCAACATATATTCACAGGTGCTGGCAAGTCTGATGGACGCCAGGGCATCTATTGTCGCCAACAACTTGAACATCCGAATCAAAATGCTGACGCTGTTAACCCTTGCAATTATGCTGCCGACATTTGTGGTAAGTTACTTTTCAATGAATGTCAAGATACCGCTTGAGGCCAGTAATCCTGCGTCTTTCTGGATTATTACTGCCTTGGCGCTCTTATCAACCCTTGCTTTCGTACTTTTTTGGTGGAGGCGGCGATTGTAAATAACGAAGGAAAGATTTTAGTGTGGATTTGTATCCGTTAAAATTTCAACCGATTTACAAAAAGCGAATATGGGGCGGACAGAAGCTGCGGGAAGTATTCGACAAGGATATTCCGCCTTTTGAGAGAATCGGCGAGAGCTGGGAACTGGCCGATTTACCGGATGATAAATCCGTAATCGCCAACGGCGAACTGGTCGGCCAAACTCTTAACTCCGCAATCAAAAAATATCCGAAAGAAATAACGGGTGACATAAATTTTGAAGGCCCTTTTCCGCTGCTGATTAAATTCATCGATGCCGAGGACATCTTGAGCGTGCAGGTCCACCCCGATTCTAAAACCTGCCGGCGAATGGGCGAAGGAACCCCCAAAACTGAGTGCTGGTATATCATATCCGCTGTGCCGGGCGCCGTGATTTATAAAGGGCTCAAAGAAGGTGTAACAAAAGAGGAATTTTCCGAAGCGATAAAAAAGGGCAGCGTTGCTGAATTGTTGGTAAAGGTGCCTGTTGAGACCGGCCAGTGTCATTTCCTTCCGGCCGGTACAGCCCACAGCATCGGGGCAGGTCTCCTGATAGCCGAGATTCAAACGCCGTCAGATACGACGTATCGCGTTTTTGACTGGAACAGAGTCGACGAAACGGGCAAAGCCAGACCATTGCACATCGCCGAAGCGTTGGAAAGCATTAACTTTGACGCTGCTGGTGTTAATCTTCCTGTAACAACGGTGGGTCGATTGGTTGATTGCGAATATTTCAAAATAGATAAAGGACATCAGGCCAAAGGCTGCGAGACGCTTCTTTCGCCCGGCAGAATGAAAACGCTGATTATTTTAGCCGGCTTTGGAGCGATTCTGGGAGCCGATGGAAGTTTAGTCGAATTCAAGGCAGGCGATTGTCTGCTTGTGCCTGCTGCTTATGAAGGAGCGATGCGATTCGCCGACGATACTCAATACTTGATAGTAATCTCACAGGAAAAAAATGAATAGTTCCAAAACAGCCGGTGACGGCCTTCGGTTTTCTAATATACGCCTGGGAATTGTTTGCCCGATGGCCAATGAACGACCTACCGCTGTAGAATTCGTAAACGCGGTATTGGGACAGTGCAAAGGTTTCAAATCTGTGATGTTTTTCGTCGTCTTTGATAATGCCTGCAAAGATGGCACTGTAGATTTACTCAAAGAGCTGCAGAATAAATTACCCCAACTTAAAGTAATCTGGGCCCCTGAAGATAGGTGTGTTGTGGATGCTTATGTCAGAGGATACAGAGAAGCCTTGAATGCTGATTGCGATTGGATATTGGAGATTGATGCGAGCTTTAGCCACCATCCTTCGCAAATCCCACAATTTTTTGATAAAATGGCCGAGGGCTTCGACTGTGTTTTCGGCAGCCGTTTTTGTAAAGGCGGAAAATTTACAGAGGCCCCGTTAAGCCGTTATTTTATAAGTTATGCAGGCAGTGCCATGACGAATCTTTTGCTCGGCACCAAACTCAAAGATATGACCAGCGGCTTCGAGATGTTCACCAACGCTGCCTTGCGAAAAGTCTTGGAAAAGGGAATTAGCTCCCGCGGGCACTTTTTCCAGACTGAAATCAAAACATATTGCCGAAATATGCGTATAGTCGAGGTACCGATACATTATCGCGCACCCAGCCAAAACGTAAATTTTGCGGTTATTATTGATGCTTTTAGCAATTTATTTCGATTATTTAGAAGACGTCTCACAGGTAATTTGTAATTATTGACACGAAAACGCTTGGTTTTATGAAAGACAAAATTTACATTGTTGTAACATCTATTGCCGGTTCAGAAAACGTGATTCTCCAGCAATTGGCTCAAGGCTGTAGTGAAAGAGAATATCAATTCATCGTTATAGGCGACCAGGCCAGTCCAGCCGAGTTTAATATTGACGGCTGTGACTTTTACGGTCTGGAAAGGCAAAAACAAACAAAGTTAAAGTTTGCTCAATTGTGTCCGACCAAACATTACGCGCGCAAAAACATCGGCTATCTTCTCGCTATTCGTGATGGTGCATCGATTATCATTGAAACTGATGATGATAACATACCTTTCCAGCAGTTTTGGCAACAACGGCAGCGGATTCAAAGCGTTCCGGTTCTCAAGGAAGGTGGTTGGGTGAACGTTTATCGTTATTTTACCGGTCAGAATATTTGGCCGCGAGGCTTTCCTCTGGAACAAATTCAGGAGCAGGTTCCTTCGTACCAGTCGCTTAACGCAGCGGAAATTGATTGTCCTGTCCAGCAGGGATTGGCTGATGAGAATCCTGATGTCGATGCGGTATATCGTCTCGTTTTGCCGCTTCCGCAAACCTTTACAAAAGAACGTCGAATTGCACTGGCTAATGGTTCATGGTGTCCTTTTAATAGCCAAAACACTGCGTGGTGGCCGGATGCGTTTGAACTGCTTTATTTGCCTTCGTATTGCTCTTTTCGAATGACGGATATCTGGCGTAGTTTCATCGCTCAGAGAATTGCCTGGCTTAATGACTGGGCGATTCTATTCCACGAGCCAACCATGAGGCAGGAACGCAATGTGCATAACTTGCTGCGTGATTTTAACGATGAAGTCCCCGGCTACCTGCACAATAGCGAAATCTGTGAAGCCTTGGAATCTTTGTCTTTGGAATCAGGCGTTGAAAAAATCGGCGACAATCTTAAAATTTGTTACGAAAAATTAGTTGGTATGTCCCTAATTGGTCGGGAAGAATTGCAGTTGCTTGATGCCTGGCTTGAGGATATTAAGCAGCTCCGCTAATCAGTGTATAATCGGGGCCGCAGGAACGTATGCAAACAACGAAGAACGAAAATAATTTTTTCATTCCAAGAAGTCTTGCCGTTAATTATTTTGTGGTTCTTTTGGCTGCGGCCGTGCTTTATATAGTGTCCTGTGCCCCAGGGCCGTTGTGGCAGGATAGCGGTATGTATCAGTATCGAATCTGGCATAACGATATCGAGGGCAAGCTCGGCTTGGCGCTTTCACACCCCCTCTATCATATTATTGGCATCGGCTTAAAATACATCCCGCTCGGTGAGTTCGCTTACAGGGTAAATTTGATTTCTGCCATTGCTGCAGCATTTGCCATTGCAAATCTTTTTTTGCTGTTGCGCCTTTGGCTCGGTAAAAACGCCCCTGCCCTGCTTGCGGCAATTACACTTGCTCTATCCTGGACAATTTGGCAATCAGCATCAATCGCCGAAGTCTATACCTTGTACTTGGCTTTGCTGCTCACAGAATTGATAATGCTGTTGCAGTATGTTAGAACCAAACGTGTCGGTTTCTTGTATTTGTTGGCGCTGTTCAATGGCCTGGCAATCGCCGATCATATGTGGGGCATCATCCCCCTTGCTTGCTATGTTGTGTTTGTAGCAGTTTTATTAGTCCAAAAGCAAATCAAACTAAGGAACATCGCAGTTTGTGTATGCTTGTGGGTTATAGGTGCGGCACCATACGAATATCTAATTATTAAAAATATCCTTCAGACCGGAGATTTTGCAACTGTGATAGCGTCGACTTTCTTTGGCAAGAAATGGAGTGGAGTTGTTCTTAACACGCATTTGTCAGCCAGACTTGCCGGAGAGAATCTGATATTTATGGCATATAATTTTCCCACGCCGAACGTTATATTTTTCTTTGCAGGTCTCTATAGCTTGAAGAAGGCATCACCGGGACGCAGTTTCAGAAATATCCTTTTGGCATTGTTAATTCTTTTTTTTGTATTTGCTTTTAGATATACAGTGTTGGATAGATACGTATTTTTTATGCCCTTTTATTGTTTAGTTTCCATCTTGATTGGTGTTGGTTTTAATGCCCTTGTTACCAAGCCGAATCGCAGAACCTTGTGTCGAATAGTTTTTATCTTCGCTCTGCTGCCAATCCCGGCTTACATCATTGCTCCTGTTATAGCGGAAAAAACGCAGCTTAAACTTACCACAAAAAGAGACATACCCTACCGGAATGAGTACGTATGGTTCCTGCGGCCGTGGCAAACAGGCTGCTACGGTCCGGAACGATTTGCTGATGAGGTTTTCAATACAATCGAATGTAATTCGATAATCTATGCTGACAGCACAACGGTATCCCCTCTGTTGTACTTACAGGAGGTTAAGAAAAGACGCAGTGACACCAAGATTATACCCCGTCTCGTCAACAGTGAAGATTCGCCTGAGTTTAATGAGCAAACTATAACGAAATTACTGGCCGATAAAACTGTTTATGTGGTCTCACCTGTGAAGGGATATTGCCCGGACTTTTTACTCAAGCGGTATAGCTTCATACCGGCGGGTATTATCTGGCGCGTAGTTGAAAAACAAGAAAAATAGAAATTGATATGCATACAAAAATAAGTCCGGATAATCCTTATGGATACGATCGGTGGGGTTTTGCTTGGGAACATGTCCCGGCAGGCCCGGCCGCACATCTGGACTTTGGTTGCGGTAAAGGGCATCTCCTAAACGGGCTCAATCGCAAAAAGGCAGGACGGTTGGTTGGTGTAGACGCGTCTGAAGAACAAGTGGAACAAGGCCGAAAACTTTTTCCTGACCTCGAGATTGTAAAAATACACAAGGATGCTCCCCTGCCGTTCGATGATGCTACCTTTGGCTCAGTAACTATCATGGACGTACTCGAGCACATCTATGAGCAAGCTAAGCTTCTTACAGAGCTAAATCGTGTGCTTATCGACGGAGGCAAACTCATAGTTACGGTCCCGGGGCAGCATTTGTTTTCGGTCTTTGATGTAGGAAATCTTAAATTTCGGTTTCCAAAATTGCATCGGTGGTATTATTGTCTCAGACACTCGCCAGTAGAATACGAACGTCGATATGTATCAAATCCAGAGGGTTTGATTGGGGATGTTTCAGCGATGAAACGCTGGCACGAACACTTCAGCCGGGATAAGCTCAGGAAGCTGCTGACAGAAGCTGGTTTCAGCGTTATTGATTTCGATGGTGCGGGTTTCTTCAGTCGAGTAATTGGTAATATAAATTATCTTCTTAAGCGGCTCAAGCTAGTACATAAAGCTCTTTCTAATCTTCGAAATCTTGATTGTAGATTATTTGAATCAACCAATCTGTTTTGTATAGCTGAGAAATGCCGCACCGGAAAGATAGTTAATTAATATAGAGTTTATCATGCTTCTTCCTTATGGATGGCTCCACGTAATCCTTCCATTTTCAAGTAACCCTTTTTCCACACTATCAGGCCAGAGACCGCAAAAACAAAAACATACACAACCGCAGCATATCTTGTTCTGATTTGGCTCATCGCTAACCCGATTACCGCGTAAATACCACTAAGCATATAACAAATTGTAACAGTCCTTTTTAAAGGTATTCCTCTGTCTATCATCTGGTCGTAAATATGACCGCGGTCAGAAACAAACAAAGGTTTGTGATTAAGCAGTCTCCTTACCAGTGCAACAGCGGTATCGAGAATGGGCAGGCCGAACACAACGATTGAAGCCATCCACCACCGCGGAATCTGCTCCGCAAATAAAAGCATTAGTGTAGCTGCCATAAAACCTAAAAGCATACTACCGGCATCGCCCATGAATATCTTGGCTGGATACCTGTTGAAAGGCAAAAATCCGCAGACGGCACCTACAAGCCCGAGACAAACTATAATCCGTACAGGGTCGCCGACTTCACTGTACCCCCATGTCGCCAGATGTATCGACAGAAGCAGCATGGCGACAGTAATAATCGCCATTACTCCCCCACAAAGTCCGTCGAGTCCGTCAAGCAAGTTTAATGAATTTGTCGCACCAAGCACGAAACAGATTACAATAAAAACACTTAAAATCATTTCGAGGTTGTAGGACATTGATAAATTTAATGGGTCCATAATGCGATATAAATTTGGTGTGATACCCACCAACAGCAGAATAACAGCCGCAGCAGCCTGGCCGAGGATTTTTTGCTTCGGCTTCATAACAAATATATCGTCGGCAAGCCCAATGATACATGCTATCGCCCCACCACCCAGTATTCCCAGAAGCCATTTTAGTATTGGTCTGAAAGATTCTTCGTCTCTCAAATAGCTGGTGCCTGCCAACACGCCCATCGTCAAGCCGATGAACATTCCGACTCCGCCGAGATATGCTATAGGTTCTTTGTGTGTCTTGACTAAATCATCGGGTCTGTCGACAATTCCGAATCTTATGGCTATCTTTTTGCACAGCCATGTGGCTCCCAGCGAACCGACAAAGGAGGCCGCCAATATAGGCCAAAAATGAAAAACCCATGTAACTGGCCGTTCCGGCCCGATTATTTTATCGAATATCACTTCCTAACCTTCTTTCTTAAGGGTTTTTCCAGCCAGATCTCGCTGTCATAGCGGAGCATAATCAAATTATCTTTAAAACCGTTGAAACTAATGATTGTTTTTTTCCCAAGGATTTCCTGCAGAATCCATTTTGGAAAGTTCGCCCCTGCTTTGATAGATAACGGTACACCGCCACCGAATCGCGGGTTTATCTCGACGAACTTTATTTCCCCGTTATTGGTTAGAAACAACTGCAAAGTTATGACACCGGGCCCTGCCCCAAGTACTTTAACTAATCTTGCTGCCTCGCTCATAATGCGGGAGTCCTTCACCGCTTGCCCCTTGCTCACCTCACCGGCTCTTGTCTCGATGCGTTTTCTCGGAACAACACAGCGGACTTCCATATCAAAGTCGACATATACATCGCACGTATATTCGGTACCCTCGATAAATTCCTGGCAAATGGTTTTTGGTATTCTTTTCGCAAAGACTGACAGCTCTTCGCGGTTACTCACGACAGCATTTCCCTTGCTGGCAGAACCGTCCCAGGGTTTAAGAAAACAAGGCCAGCTGAGTTTCTTTTTTGACAGCGCAGCGCGAGGGCTTATAGTAACAGGGGTATCAAAACCGTTCTTGAGCAGGAAACGAAAAGTTTTTCTCTTGTCTTGGCAGATATCGACTACATTCGGTTTCGAGACAAGCACACGACAACCCGCTGTGGCAAATTTCGATTTGTTCTGCGCCAGAAGTTTCAAGTCCAAGTCAACGGTTGGGATGAGTAATTTTACATGGTTAGTCCTGACGATATTCAGCAGTTGTTTGATATAACTGGCGTGTGTTGTCGGCCTGACTGTGAAGCCTTTATCGCACAATTGCAGGGCGGAGCTTAACTCCGTAGCGTCTGTGCCGAGCAGCGAAAGGTTTATCTTCAGTTGCCTTCCTGCCCTGCGAAAACTATTGAGCAGGGAAACCCTTCTGCCGATGCAGGTAAATAAAATACTTATCTTATCAGTAACTGCTCGCGATTTAGTCATAATCTCTGCCTAATGTGCATTTGTAATAATATAATTTAACTTCAATAATAAGCAACCCGCCTTTAGACGTCAATCTGTAAATAGTCAATGCTAAAGGGCAATTCTTTTGACTTTTTGCTTATATACATCTAAACTGATTGCCGCAATTTAATTAATCGACTGGAGTTAAGTGCCAGTTTAGTTATTATGGGTAAACGGAACGATTTTATCTAACCGCAATAAATGACCTGTAACCGTGGGCGGTATCATGATAGTTTAAAAATGGTCGGCGACGAATCGTCGGCACATTCAGGAGCGTAAAGTTGTTGAAGGTAGGCGAAAATCCGCCGATTGCTTGGCCTGAGGAAAAATCACTTCATGATTTTATCGGTTTGTGGTGGGTTGCTCATACTAAAAGCAGAAGTGAAAAAGCCTTGGCCAAGGACTTGATTCAAAAAGATATCAGCTATTTTCTTCCTATGAGTTGGAAAGTTCGCCGTCAAAGAGGCAGAACAATACGCTCGCTTTTGCCTCTATTTAGCGGATATCTGTTTTTTTGCGGTAAGGAGAGCCAGCGTATTGAAGTGTTGCGGACCAATCGTGTTGCAAATCTGCTCGCGGTTACTAACCAGCAAAAATTGCTTGACGAATTATCACAAATTGAACGAGCTCTTCGAACAGGTGTAGCTCTGACAACGCATAGATACATCAAAGCGGGCCAACACTGCCGAGTCATAGGTGGGGCATTAGCTGGTTTGCACGGTATCGTCGTCAAAACCAGAGACACTATGCGTTTGCTTTTGCAGGTGGATATGCTCGGCCAAGCAACAAGCGTCGAGATAGATACTGATATGATAGAGGTTATTGATGAGCAGACGCCGTGATTTTTTCAATACTTTGCTCTTGTAGCGGCAAAATTTGTATTGCTGGATGGTAGGAACTGGTAAAATGAAGATTTGTATGGTCAGACGGAATATTGGCGAATATCGCTGTATCGGCCGTTAGCTGTTGAGGAACTATAATTATGATTATTTGTTCCAAAGCGTATCCGCGAGTCGGGCTAATCGGAAACCCATCAGATGGATACTTTGGCAAAACTATATCATTTGCATTCGGCAATTTTTGCGCAGAGGTCGTTTTATACGAAACACCTGAGCTGGAGATTCTGCCCAGCGAAAAGGACCATTCACGATTTAATAGCATTACTGATATAGTCAAAGATGTGAATCTGCACGGATACTATGGGGGTATCAGGTTATTGAAGGCAACGATAAAAAAGTTCCACGATTACTGCAGGGAACACCAGATAGAGCTGCACAAAAAGAATTTCACTATCCGCTACGCTTCAAACATACCGCACAGTGTGGGGCTGGCAGGTTCCAGCGCAATCATTACAGGCTGCCTGCGGGCTCTTTCGGCTTTTTACGGCGTTAGCATCCCGAAATATATACAGGCTAATTTAATCCTTTCAGCAGAGGTCGACGAGCTTCACATTTCCGCGGGGTTGCAGGACCGTGTGATACAGGTCTACGAAGGTCTGGTTTATATGGACTTTTCGAAAGAAATTATGGATAGGCAGGGATACGGCGTTTATGAACCGCTTGACCCCGAACTGCTTCCAAAACTTTATGTGGCTTATCGTGAGGACCTAAGCGAGCCGACCGAAATCTTTCACAATAATATTCGGGAGCGTTTCCGCAGGGGCGAACAAGAGGTAGTCGACGCGATGCAGTATTGGGCCGAATTGGCTGTCAAACTCAGAAGTTGTCTTCTGAATCGACAAACGGAGAAAATAAGCGATTTGCTGAACGCAAATTTCGACCAGAGGCGCAAAATCTATCGCATAAGCGATGAGAATATTCAGATGGTCGAAACAGCACGTTCGGTAGGAGCCAGCGCAAAGTTCACAGGCTCCGGCGGAGCAATTGTGGGGACATACGAAAACGACCAGATGTTCGACCAGCTCAGGGAAAAGCTTCGTAAGTTGAAGATTAAGGTAATTAAACCGAAGATTGTCAACGGCACAAGAAAGGCAGAAACATGATTAAAAAGGCAGTTATTCCCGCAGCAGGTTTTGGGACTCGTTTTCTGCCTGCAACCAAATCTCAACCCAAAGAGATGCTGCCGATTGTCGATACGCCGGTCATCCAATACGTGGTTGAGGAAGCGGTTAAATCCGGCATTACCGATATACTGATGATTATCGGCTCGGGCAAACGCTCCATAGAGGAGCACTTTGACCGAAGCTTTCAATTGGAGGTCCAGTTGCTTGAGCAGGGCAAAAAGGCCGAGTTGGAGAAGATCCGGCGGATTTCGGAACTGGCTGATATCCATTTTGTCTGGCAAAAAGAATTAAAAGGCCTTGGTGATGCGGTTTACTGTGCCCGCCATCACGTCAAAGATGAGCCCTTCGTAGTTTTGCTCGGTGACACACTGATAGATTCCGGCCAACCGGCGGCCAGCCAGCTGCAGGAGGTATTTGAAAAATATCAAACGCCCGTGGTATTGCTTGAAAAAGTGGGCCGCGACAGAGTCAGCCGTTACGGGATAGTGGATGCAGAGCAGGTTAATGCACGCGTTTGTAAGGTAAAAGACATTATTGAAAAGCCGAGTCCGGAACAGGCGCCTTCGGACCTGGCGATTGCAGGCCGTTATGTCCTAACGCCCGATATTTTTGACTATCTCAGCCGAACCGGGCCTGGTCATGGCGGCGAGATTCAGCTTACTGATGCCCTGCGGATGATGCTGAAAGACCGCCCGATGCATGGTCTCTACCTCGATGGAAAACGCTGCGATATCGGCAGCAAGGAGGGGTTCATTAAAACAAATATTGAGTTTGCTCTCAAACGGGATGATGTAGCTGAAAACCTGAAGGAGTATATTAAAAAGTTGGCAGCGAACATTTAGGGGCAGCACTATGGATACCATTGTTACAATTATAGGTGTAGTTTTTGTTTTTATGACAATCGTGTATTTTTTAAAGCCAGACGTTACGAAAAGCTTAATGGAATTCTTCAAACAAGGCAGGCGAATATATTTTGTAGCGTTGATACGGCTCGCGTTGGCAATTGTCTTTTTAGTCGCTGCGAGACAATGCCGTTACTTCTGGGTAATATTTGCCTTTGGAGTCCTTTTCATAATATCAGGACTGTTGATATTCATACTCGGGCTTGAAAAGGTCAAATCTTATATTAGCTGGTGGCAAAAACAGCCGGCTATGTTTCTTCGGGTTATCGCTCTAATCGGCCTGGCCATCGGGGCGCTCATTATTTATTCAGCGTAAGTAGACTATATGAAAACACTTGTAACAGGAGCAGCCGGCTTCATCGGCTCACACCTTAGTGAGCGACTTCTTGACAATGGCTTGATGGTAGTCGGTATTGACAGTTTCGACGACTTTTACGACCCTCGAATCAAACGGCAAAATATCAAAGGTTGCCTTAAGAATAAAAATTTCCAGCTTGTTGAGGCCGACATTCGCGATAGCTCTGCTATGGATAAAGTCGTCGGGGACGGCATTGAAATAATCGTCCACCTCGCCGCCAGGGCTGGCGTAAGACCTTCCATTGAGAAGCCGTTGCTTTACGCCGATGTCAATATAAATGGAACTATGGTCTTGCTCGAAGCTGCAAAAAAATATAAGGTCAACAAGTTCGTCTTCGCCTCAAGCTCAAGCGTTTATGGCAACAATAAAAAAGTCCCCTTCTCCGAAGACGACAACGTTGATTTCCCAATCTCGCCCTACGCCGCCACAAAAAAGGCCTGTGAGCTTATCTGCCATACGTATCATCACCTTTACGGAATTTCCATAACGTCCCTGCGGTTTTTCACCGTCTATGGCCCTCGGCAAAGACCCGACTTGGCCATCCATAAATTTGCTAAGCTCATCGAACAAGGTAAACCCATACCGGTTTATGGCGATGGCTCTATGATGCGGGATTTCACATACATTGATGATATAATCGACGGCGTCGCCGCGGCAATGGATAAATGTGCTGGCTTCCATCTTTATAACCTCGGCGAATCACGCCCCATATCGGTCAGCAATTTAATCGCAGAAATCGAAAAAGCCCTCGGCAAAAAAGCTGTCAAAAAATATCTGCCCCCCCAGCCCGGCGACGTCGAACGCACGTTTGCTGATGTCACCAAAGCTGTTAACGAGCTTGGCTATAAACCGGATACAATGATTCAGACCGGCCTCGCAAAATTCGTCGAATGGCTAAGACAAAATGAATAACCCCCAATATGGAAATACAAGCAGACCAAAAAGATTCTGGCTTTCGCAGTTTCATCAGCAGGATTCTAACTCACCGCTTCTTTCCGCTTTACGCCGCCCTCTTGGCTGTCATACTCACACTCCTTTCTTTGAACGCAGGATTGCTTGTCGACGATTACCACCATAAGCTCTTAATGACCGGCTCCGACAGTCCAATCAGAATTCTCAATTCACCAATCGATATGTTTAACTTCTTTGACGGCGACCCGGAGCATATCTCCGAAGCAATGGACTATGGTTTCCTGCCGTGGTGGACTTACGAGAGAATCAAAGGAGCATTCTGGAGACCTCTGGCTTCAATCACACACTGGCTCGATTACATCATTTGGCCGAATAGTCCCCCGCTTATGCATCTGCATAGTATCTTTTGGTATGGTGCCTTTGTAATGGCGGTGGCAGTTCTCTATCGCAGATTTAAAGTTGTCCCTCTGGTTGCAGGTTTGGCGGCCCTCTTGTATGCCATTGACGACGCCCACGGCACGCCAGTCGGCTTCCTTGCAAATCGCAATGCCCTTATGGCAACTTTATTTGGCGTCCTCACAATCATCGCCCACGACAAATGGCGGCGCAACAATTGGCTCGCCGGGATGGTTTTGAGCCCTTTACTTTTGACAGCAAGTCTATTATCAGCAGAAGCGGGAATATCAACTTGCGCATATCTGGCTGCGTATATGTTCTTTATCGATAGAAGCTCCTGGCGTCAGCGAATTGTATCCATGGTTCCTTACGCTGCTGTAGTTATAGTTTGGAGGCTTTTGTGGACGCATCTGGGGTATGGTATGGAAAACTTTGGCGTTTACGTTGA
Organism: Phycisphaerae bacterium; assembly: GCA_028714855.1. Taxonomy (NCBI): domain Bacteria; kingdom Pseudomonadati; phylum Planctomycetota; class Phycisphaerae; species Phycisphaerae bacterium. The sequence goes on from JAQTLP010000007.1 coordinate 142,364, forward strand.
CCCGCTTAGTGAACCTTTGCGCTTTATAACCGCTGTGAAAGACCGCGCCCCGTTTCTATTGCTGGGTCAGTTGGCCCTGCCGCCGTCAGATATAACTATGATGCTGCCTCCCTGGTACTCGATTCCATTATGGCGAGGGGCTCTAATCTTTCTTGTGTTATTAGCTTTTGTTTTTACTCCCCTCCTCCGACGGGACAGGACTGCACGTTTTTGGATGTTCGGTATGTTGCTTTCTATACTGCCTATCTGCGCAACTTTTCCTTCCGACCGTCTTCTGACATTTGTTGGTATCGGTGCAATGGGCCTTGTTGCACAATTGCTTTTCGTTGTCTTTGGCAAAACCCAGTACCGCCCCAAACTGATTCTCTGGCGTATCCCTGCAACAGTCCTTGCTGTAATACTTATATTCGCCCATCTAATCATTGCCCCACTCGCTCTGCCAGTTAAAGCTGCTTACCCGATGATGCCGAAAAAAATTACTGAAAAGCTTATGCTCAACTGCCCTCTGGATAACTCTATCGAAAATCAGGACCTTGTAGTAGTCAACCCGCCTCTTGCATTTCTTGCTATGTCCTCTTCCCTCGTTTGGGAAAGTGAAAACTATCCGATGCCACGCCATTTGAGAGTTCTCACATCGAGTCTGTTCCGCCCCGTAAAAATACACTGCTCAGACTCCAACACCATCGTTGTCCAGCCCGAATATGGATACTATGCCTGGGTCCTGGATGCTCTCTTCCGGGATAAAAAGCATCCCTTCTCCGTCGGCGACCGCATCAAGCTGACCGGTATGACTGTTGAGATACTGGAACTCACCGGCGACAACCGCCCCGCCAAAGCGGCTTTCACATTTTCTGTCCCCCTTGAAGACCCTTCACTGCGATGGCTACAGTATAAAGACGGTTCCTTCGTGCCATTTACCCCGCCCGCCATTGGCGAAAATATGGTTCTAAAGTCCGAGAAACTCCCGTGGAATTGATGGAAAGTAAAGTGCTGTGCCGGTAATGACAGATTTACTTTGAAAAACATCTGAAATTTTGCTATAATAGTGTTTTCAATCTGTTTAATGAGGGTGATGTGTCAAAATACAGATGCATTTTGACAATAGGGGCTGTTTGTGTAGTTGTTTTCTGCCACGAATTAGCTATACAAAAAGCCTATGCATTGGAAGAATCTACTGCGCAAGATGGTTCAAATGCCCAGGCTGTTCACGCCCTTGGCGAAACCGGCGAAGATGTCAATGTCGGCTTGATTTCTGCGGAGAACACCCGCATAACACATGAAGCATTCAAAGACACCAACGGTGTATCGCACGCATTCTATTATGATGCTACCGATGAAGACCTTTACGAACCGGATTCTCACGACACATGGGTGGCCGGCGTAGTCGCAAGTAGAGGAGGTGTTTCCCATCCGGATGATATAGGCGTAGCGCCGGGTGTTGACCTACATAGCGCAAAGGTTACCAGAAAGAAAAGCTCCACTGACCCCAACCGGGTCATCTCATTCGGTTGGATGGCCGATGCTCTTGACAGTCTTGTAAATGACCGTGATTGCCGGGTAATTGTAACCGGTATCGCATTCGGTCCAGACCTGTCCCCCAATGGTCAAAGCCAATGGACGCTGCTCTACGATTACTATGCCTATACTCATAATGTAATCTTCGCCAACCCCTCCGGTAAAGATTACACCAGCCCGACCGTATTCGGCGACAGTTACAACGGCATAACAACAGGAGGGCTTGTGGTCACCGACCCAGATATCTACTTAAAAGTCGGGACAAACAGTAACAGCGGCCCGACTCTGGACGGCAGACAAAAGCCCGACCTCGCTGCTCCCTCACAAAATCAAACAATGCCGCACGGCACCTCTGATACCGGTTGGCACGAATGGATTTTCCCCGATGGCGCTACTAGCCTCTCCACACCTCACACCGCGGGAGTAGCTGCGCTTCTGCTGGGACTGGCTGACGATACTGCAAACCCCGATGACAACCAGAACGAGGTCATAAAAGCTGTGATAGTCAACTCAACTTTTCCCAACATACTCGACAAACTCGGTAACCCAACCATTCCTGCCGGCCCTAATAACCCCTGGAATAAAGATAGAGGCTACGGCAGAATCGATGCGTTAAGGGCGTATCAATTACTCGATTCAAACGAAGTCTCTACCGGTGCCGGCATCACGGAGAAAAAAGGATGGGCTTTTAATACCATTGGCCATGGTCAACAGCACGTTTATACAATTTATGCCCCAAAGCGGCACCGCCTCGTAACCACACTGACATGGAGCCGCAGAGTGGAATGGATTGACAATCGGCGCACAGGCATTATTGGTAAAATCGACGAGGGTGAGCTTCATCCATATTTAGCTGACCTTGATTTGAGAATTTACGAACCGAATAATACAAACGCAATCTTCAGCAAGCAGACTGATGGTTTCGACCCCAACGATAACCTTATAAAATGCGATATTCTGCTTACCCATTCCGGCTGGTACACTCTCAAAGTTATGAATAATTCAACTGACGAAACCGCTTATTATGGTTTTGCTTTTGAACTGCCGCCGCCGCTGCCGGCTGATTTCGACCTCGACTATATTGTTGACTATAACGATATTCTCAAAATTGCTGAAAACTGGCTGCAGGAAGCCCCCGGCTCCGATGCGGACTTATTTCAGGATGACTTCATTGATTTCATGGATTTCGCCCTCTTGGCCGAAAACTGGCTCACATCCGACCCGGCTTACCATCAGGATTAATTTGGATTGGTTGGGGGCTGAATATGAACGTATCCTAACCTGCAAAAAGAGAGCCGAGCTGATAGACAATAAAGGTTACGATATACGCCAGAGCTGTCAGGCCGAAGAATTGAAACAGCGCCCAGCCCCATGAGTTTGTTTCCTGTTTGGTCATAGCGACCGTCGCCGCACAAGGCGCGTAAATCATACAAAACAGCATAATGCAGAAACCCGTCAAAGGACTGTAAGCTGCCTGTAATTTCTCCCTAAGGGTATGCGAGCCTTCCTCGTTATTGCCGACCGCGTAAACTATCCCCAACTGCGAGACAAATACCTCTTTGGCGGCGGTCGCGCCAATCAGGGCAGTCCCTATTTTCCAGTCGAAGCCGAGCGGCTTTATTACCGGCTCAATTGCAAGCCCTATCCGTCCAATCACCGAGTATTCAAGCTTTTTCTGCTGGGTCTGCTCGGGATTCAAACCTGCCAGTGAACCTTCGCTCGGCTTCGGGTAACTGCCCGCCAGCCAGAGGACAATCGATATGGCAAGGATTATCGTGCCTGCTTTTTGCAGATACATCCATCCCCTGTGCCACATATGAAGGCAGACGGATTTGAGCGTAGGCATCCGGTAAGGCGGCAACTCCATAACGAAAGGTGTAGTTTCACCGCTAAAGATAGTGACCCGCAGGACCTTAATGCAGATGACCGCCAGAACAATTCCTATTAGGTAAATAAGCCACAGCATCGGCCCGCGCCACTTCTCCACGAAGAAAGCGGGTATTATAAGCGCGTAAATCGTCAATTTAGCGCCGCAGCTCATCAGGGGGACAACCATTATCGTCGTCAGCCGATTGCGCCTGTTTTCGAGTATTCTCGCCCCCATTATGGCGGGCACCGAGCAACCGAAGCCGATGAGCATCGGAATGAAGCTTTTGCCGTGCAGACCGATTTTGTGCATTATGCGGTCCATAACGAACGCCGCACGCGCCATATAGCCGGTGTCTTCGAGTATAGAAATCGACATAAACAGCAGCAGTATGTTCGGCAGGAACACAATCACGCCCCCGACGCCGCCTATTACGCCGTCAACAAGGAGCGATTTAAGCCAGCTTTCGGAACCGGCAGGCCAAAAGTTCGCTATCGTATGACCAGCCCAGCCGAAAAAATGCTCCAGCCAACTCATCGGATACTCGCTTATCCTGAACGTCAGCATAAATACCAAATACATCAGCAGCAGAAATATCGGCAGACCCAGAACACGATGTATCAGGATGGCATCGGCCATATCGCTTTTGTCATGCCGCAATTCGACGGTGCTTTTGATGGTCTCCTGGCAGGCGCCGGATATAAAGCCGTATCTTCTGTCCGCAAGGATTATTTCCGGCTCATCGCCGAAAATATTTTTAAGATGCTCGATACTCTCTGCCGCATATTTAAGAACCTCTTCGCTTCCGATTTTTTCTCTTATGTTGCCGTCCTGCTCTAATAGTTTTATTGCCAGCCATCGCTGCCCAAATTTCTTCGCCAATTGCTGTTCTTTGTCGGCGATAAGTGTTTCAATTTTTATAAGCTCCGTTCCAATTTCATCCCCGTAGTTAATCCTGTGAATCCTTTCCACTTTCCCTTGTCGGGCTGTTTCAATAACGGCATCGAGCAGATTCGCTCTGCCTTTTACCCTGTTGCCAACGGTGGATACTATTCTCGCTTGCAGAAGCTCCGATAAATACCCTGTATCGAATTGCAGGCCTTTCCGCTCGGCGATGTCGCTCATATTAAAAGCCAAAACCAGGGGCACGTTCATTTCCATCAATTGTGTCGCCAAATACAAATTGCGCTCGATAACCGACGAATCAATAACGTCAAGCACAACCTCCGGCTGTTCCTCGATTATGAAATTACGTGCAATAAGCTCTTCCTCCGAGTAAGCCGACAGACTGTACGTCCCTGGCAAATCCACGACTGTTATTTCGTAATCCTTGTATTGGCACAGTCCTTCTTTTTTTTCTACCGTTACTCCGGGATAATTTCCTACGTGTTGACGGGCGCCGGTCAGCATATTGAATATGCTGGTTTTGCCGCTGTTGGGATTGCCTGCTATCGCTACTGTTATTTTCTTCATAATTCCTGCGACACCATAATCTTCCGCGCCACCCCCCTGCCTAACATCACTTTGCAGCCCTTAACGCTTATCACAAAAGGCCCGGGATGCCCGCCCCCTATTACCGTTATCTCCACGTTCGGCACAAGTCCCATGGAAGCCAATCGGCTGTTTAATCCTCTTCCGGCGTCTATATAAGCCAGCTTGACCTTCTCGCCGCTCTTGACACTGGACAGTGGTTTAACCTGCTTATCCGTCATATGCAGTTTTCCTGTTTTTTCTCTTCCTGCTGTTTTTATAAAATCTTTCGAATTTATCAGTAAATTCGTGTCCCTTTTTGCCGTTTTTGGAAACGAACTCTATAAAAGACAGCAGTCTCGCGATGACTTCCGGCCCGAGGGTGTGTTCCGCCCTGCATGCCGCCTTTTGTGCGGCGTTTTTCTCGACGCCCAATATATCGATAAAAAAGGAGCTGAGAATATTATGCTTTCGGACGATTTCCGCCGCGCTTCTTTTGCCTGATTCCGTAAGTGTAACGTAATTGTACGGCTTATAGTTGGCCAGTCCCTTCCCTTTAAGGATACGCAGTGCGCTGGTAACGGACGCTTTTGATACGCCCAGCGCCCTTGCTATCTCTTTGCTGCGGGCCACGTTAGATTCTCCTGCAAGATTAAAAATCGCTTCGAGATAATCCTCTAAAGAAGCGCTTAAACCGTTGTTTTTTGTTTCCATAATAACCCTTTTATCTTAATTAGTAAGCTAAACCTAATATAGTTAGCTTTAGCTAACTTGTCAATGGGTTTTTTGAGAATTTTCTGCAAAAAACCTCTGTTCCTACCGGTTGTCCTGTATTACAATATTAGCTTGTGTGCGGGTATGTGTATTTGAAAATCGTATAGTAAGTTATATATTAATAATCTTGAAATGTCTGTTCGCCCTAAAACAAACTCGTTTCTTGGTTCACTCATCGGCTTGTTTTTGTCGGTATTCGGTAGGCGGCCGTCCAGGCCTGCTGCGGATGATTTCAGGCGAATGGAATTTAAAACCAGCACACAGCATCTGGGAGTCCGGTTTACAGAAAAGATTCGTAATGTTTTCAGATTTAAGTGGCTGCGAAAATTTTAGCTCTACACTGCTCTCTAAGAGTCGGAGTCTTTTATGACAGAGCTTAATATCATACCTCCGCCGGGCAAGGCACCTATTCTTAGCGAAAACGCTTTGACCGTATTGCAAAGCCGGTACCTAATCAAAGACGAGCATGGTAAATGCGTAGAGACGCCGGCTCAGCTCTTCAGCCGCGTAGCAATGCTGGTAGCCAACGCCGAAGCTCAATATGGCGCATCACCCGACGAAGTCAAACAGTGGCACCAAACATATTATGACCTGATGACACAGCTTCAGTTCCTGCCCAACTCCCCTACCCTTATGAATGCGGGCCGGCAGGGAATGCTCAGCGCCTGTTTCGTGCTGCCCATCGAAGACAGCATAGAAGGAATATTCGAAACGATTAAGCAGACCGCCCTGATTCAAAAAGCGGGCGGCGGCACAGGGTTCTCACTCGATAAATTAAGACCCGCGGGCGACCGCATCGAATCCAGCGGCGGCACAACCTCCGGGCCGATAAGCTTTTGGCGGGTTTTTTCTGAAGCCACCAACGCGATTCAGCAGGGCGCTTTTCGCCGGGGCGCTAATATGGGTATGATGAGCATTGGACATCCAGACATTCTGAAATTCCTGCATGCCAAGCAGAACTTAACGGCCTTTACCAACTTCAATATCTCCGTCAAAATCACCGATGACTGGATGGGGACGCTTGCCAAATCGCCTAATGCTGCCCACATCGTGGAAAACCCTCGCACAAAACAGCGGTATTTACTGCCTCGTCGAATTGATATCGCAAACTACACAATAAACGATTTGTATAAATTGACCGGCAAACCGCCGAAACGCAAAGACAAGTTCTTCACCGTCAGTGACATTTGGAAAATGATAGTCAAATGTGCCCACAAAACCGGCGAGCCGGGTGTGGCTTTTATCGACCGAATCAACCGTGACAATCCGACTCCGTCGCTTGGCCGGATAGAAGCGACCAATCCCTGTGGCGAACAGCCGCTGCTGCCTTACGAGGCCTGTACCCTCGGCAGTATCAACCTTGCGAAATTTGTTGTTTCGGACGGGCCTAAACTTGAAATGAATTGGCCGGGGCTGGCAGAAACCGTTAAATTGTCCGTGCGTTTTCTCGACAACGTCATCGACGCCTGCAATTATCCTGTAAGAAACACGGCGCACATTGCTCAGTCTAACCGCAAAATAGGTCTCGGTGTTATGGGGTTTGCCGATTGCATGTTTTTGCTCGGCATACCTTACGATTCGCAGCAGGGTATCGAGTTCGGCGAAACTATCGCGAAATTTATCAACGAAAATGCCCGCCGGGCCAGCGGCACTCTCGCCGATTTGCGAGGGCCGTTTCCAAACTGGAATCATAGTCTATGGCGCACAGAGAAGAGCAAAAAAATCCGCAACGCTTCCATTACATGCGTGGCCCCTACCGGCACCATAAGTATCATCGCGGATTGTACCTGTGGGATTGAGCCGGCCTATTCGCTGGTCTTTCTCCGCCAGATATTGAGCGAAGCAAGATTGCTGCAGGTAAACCCGATTTTTCAGCAAATAGCCGAAAAAAACGGTTTTTACACCAAAAAACTCGAAAAACAGATTGCCAAAACCGGCAGCATTCAGAAAACCCCTCAAATCCCGCCCAAAATACGCAAAGTCTTCAAATGCGCCTATGATATTGAGCCGCAATGGCACATTCGGATGCAGGCTGCTTTTCAGCGGCACTGCGATGCAGCGGTCAGCAAAACCGTAAATTTCAGTGAAAATGCCCCCATTGCGGCAGTCGATAAGGCATATAAATTGGCCTATCATCTTGGCTGTAAAGGAATTACGATTTATCGCCGCCGCAGCAGGGCAAGCGAGCCGATGAGTCTTTATTAGCCTTATCAGCCATCTGTCCGATAAGCAATTCTACTTCAGGGAAAAAATGCAGAACCTTCATACACTGACGGCGTAAGACTTTATAGAAACAGGTAAAAAACGCAGCTTTTTTAAGTAAAGTAGCTATTGGATTGTTGACGATAAAAAAACAGAAAAGGAATTTTTCTCCCCTCCGGAAAACATCGGGTATAAAGACGTAGCCCGATGTTTTCTTTTTTCATATCCCGATGCCCCTCTCTATGCGTTTTTGCCGCAGCATTTCTTATATTTTTTGCCGCTTCCGCACGGGCATGGGTCGTTTCTGCCGACCTTAGGCTGCTCTAATTTTATTTGTTTTACTTTCTGCTCACCCTGCGGCGCTTGGGCGGCGGCACGCTGCTGCTCGGCCATAGCGAACTGCCCTACCTCATCGTGGGTTGTTTCCCTTACATTCCAGACACTTCTGGCTTTTATGGTTCTTGCTCCAGCTTTTAAATTGGTAATGATGATACCTGAGACAATGATGATACCTGAAACACGGTCCTCAATGGTTTCGAGCATCTCGTTAAACATCCGGAAACCTTCGCGTTTGTATTCGACCTTCGGGTCTTTTTCAGCGAAAGAACGCATCCATACGCTGTCTTTCAGGTGGTCCATCGAATAAAGATGGTCCTTCCATGTGCTGTCGTAGACGTCTAGTAGGAAATTTTTTTCAAAGTCGCTGAAATCAGCCGGATACTCTATTTCCCTTTGTTTGTATTTGGCAGTAGCCATTTCGATAAGAAGTTGACTGACTCGTGAAGTACTGATGCCCTTTAGCTGCTCGGCGTCTAATTTTATATCGAATTTGGCTTGTGCCCGCTCGGCAAATGTGCGAATGGCAAAATCTTCCTTCAAAAATTCAACCAGTTGTGAGCAGTCCTTCTTGTCAATCTGCTCGGCGGCGGCGCTAATCAGTTGCTCTTCAATTTCCTCCGGCTCCTGTTGTTTCACTTTGGCAGGGCTTAAGTCGACTTTAAACTCGCTCATCGCCCACTTGCACAAACCTTCGACGTCCCAGCTTTGCTTGTCTGAGTAATCTTCCAAATACTCTCCAATAGAAAGCGATATGTTGTTTTTGACATCATCTTGTGCTTGAACCTTTATTAGCATTTCGACATCTTTTCTTTGTTCCTCTATTACATATTTTCTCACTTCCTCCAATCTTGAAGCAATATACGATCGTTTGAAATCCGTACCGAAGTTATTTTTAAACCACTCGATAATACATCCAACTTTGTCTCCCTTAAAGTCCTCAGATAAAAATTTCATTAGTTCTGACTCTGCACCTTGCTTTTTGAGAATTCGCTTGGTGGTGTTTGATGCATCATCTTTTGTCTGTTGCTCTATTAATCTTTCGATTGCTTTAACCTGTTTCTCTCTTACTTCGATCCCGATTTCCTCCAGCCTATAGACAATATCTTTGTATTTCAAATCGGCATCAAAATTTTTTCTTGCCCACTCAATGATACACTTGGCTGAATAGTCTTCCTTCAAAATGGTGTTGCAATTCTTTTCGATAGAATGTTCTATCATTTCCTTGATAATATTTTTCAGTTCCTTGCCCGTTAGAATTTTGCGCCTGCGGGAATAGAAAATCTTTCGCTGGTAATCCATCACCTCGTCGTATTCGAGCAGGCTCTTGCGCGTCTCGAAGTTCCGCTCCTCCACTTTCTTTTGTGCTCGTTCAATTCCCTTGCTTATCCGCTTGTTCTGTATCGGCTGTCCTTCTTCCCATCCAATCCACGAAAGTGCCTTCACCGTCCATTCTGGAGAAAAAATTCGCATCAGGTCATCATCGAAGCTGAGGAAAAACTGGCTCGAACCCGCATCTCCCTGCCTGCCGCATCGGCCTCGGAGCTGGTTATCAATTCTCCTCGCCTCGTGCCGTTCTGTCCCGAGAACGTGCAGGCCGCCGATTTCAGCCACGCCGGGGCCGAGTTTTATGTCGGTTCCTCGACCTGCCATATTTGTTGCAATGGTTATATTACCCTGCATCCGGCCGTCCCTGCTCGCGTGCTGCTGGCCGGCTTTGGCTACAATTTCAGCCTCCCTTGCGTGATTTTTGGCGTTCAGAATCTCATGCGGGTATTCTTTACCGAACCGTCCCTTAAGGGCATTGGATAGTGCTTCGTTCTTTTCTATGCTCACCGTCCCAACAAGCACCGGTCGGCTGGCTATGCTGATGTTGTTTATCTCCTCAACTATCGCGTTAAGTTTCTCCCTCCTCGTTTTATAGATTATGTCTTCCATATCTTTTCTTATGCAGGGTTCATTCGTCGGTATCGCAACAACTTCGAGCTTGTAAATCTTATTAAATTCTTCAGCTTCGGTGGCAGCAGTGCCGGTCATTCCCGCTATCTGGCCGTAAAGCTTGAAAAAATTCTGCAGTGTGATAGTAGCAAGTGTTTGAGTCTCTTCTTTCACCTGGACACCTTCTTTTGCTTCTACTGCCTGGTGCAGTCCGTCAGACCATTGCCTGCCGTGCATCAGCCGCCCCGTAAATTCATCGACGATTATGACCTTGCCGTCCATTACAACGTAATCTTTCTCTCTCTCGAAAGTCACATGTGCCCGCAGACTCTGTTCCAATAGATGCGGCCAATCCATATTTGAGCCTGTGAAAAACGACCCTACTCCCGCTGCAGCCTGTGCGGCCCCTACCCCTTCGTGGGTCAGGTGGACCGCTTTTCTGTCGTATTCAACCTCGTAATACTGCGTAGCACCGCTTAGTCGCCCTTGTGCGTCTTCAAACTCTCTCTCTGCTTTCTCAATTGCACTCTGGGCCTTTTCGACTCGTTCATTATCCTTGTCTTTTTTTGCTTCGGCCAGCTCGCCTTCGGCATTGGCCTGCGTTCGCTCGGCAGAATCGATTTGTTTCTTTATACGGTCGTAACTGCTTTGCAGAGAAATTAGTTTTCTTGCCACCTCGTCTGCTTTTCCATATCTGGTTACATCATCGAAGGCAGGCCCGGATATAATCAGAGGCGTCCTCGCCTCGTCGATTAGAATCGAATCAACCTCATCGATTATGGCGTATTCAAGCTCCCCCTGCACCATTTGTTCGAGCGACAGCTTCATATTGTCGCGAAGATAATCGAAACCGAATTCGTTGTTTGTCCCATAAGTTATATCGCAACCATATTGGGTCTTTCGCTCATTACCGGCCGTATTCATATCCGCCTGAATCGCCCCTACAGATAGTCCCAGTGCTTTATAAATCGGCCCCATCCACTCTGAGTCTCGCTTGGCTAAGTAATCATTGACCGTAACGACATGGACGTGTCGCCCCGTCAAATGAACAAGGTATGCCGCTAAGGTTGCCACAAGTGTTTTACCTTCCCCCGTAACCATTTCTGCAATCTTGCCGTCATAGAGGACATTGCCGCCGATGAGCTGCACGTCAAAATGACGAAATCGAAAAGGCTGTTTTGATTCAGGATAAAGATTGCGAATCTCAGCGTAAAATTCTATTGGCACGTTCAAGTCATGCAGGTTTGTACCCTCTTGAACCTGTTTTTTTAAATCTTGAAATATTCTTTTGCTTGCATCACTTAGTTTGGATGTGTCAAATTTATAATCATCTACAAGGACATTAAGCAGTCCTAAATGTCTGTCGGATACCTCACGAACCAAAGCGAACGCTTCAGCCAGAATATCTTCCGGCTTTGTGCCGGAGAGCAGAGATGCTTTTAACTCAGCCGTCTTGGCCCGCAGCGCCTCATCATCAAGGCGATTGATCTCGTCTTCATAGGTTCCTGCCTCTCGCGCTACCACTAAATATGTCTTCACTAAGCGATCGCTTCGTGAGCCGAAGATACTTACTAAAATTTTTCCTATTTTTTCAAATGCCATTTTACTAGCTCTAATTCATCGCTATATCTTGCCTCTTGGAAGTATAGCTATAGCACTGGGTATCAGACCCTGTCGCAATATTGACGGTGTCAAACCTAGTTTAACGCCTGTCATAGCATAAACATAACCAAAATCAGCAACTGTTAGGTATCCTATTCTCTCGCTGGGTTTCTTCATCGTATAGTCACACACGCCGTTGAGGACCACTTTCCCTAAACCCAGGATGATGCTAGCGACATCAGTTGCGATCTCGTCCTCTGAATCCAAGATTGTGCTTGTTCCTTTCCACTTTTGCTTACCCTGTTTAATTAGATAAAGGTGCGTACATTCATGCGCAATGATAGCTGCAACCCCTTTCAAAGAGATATGGAGATCGTGCAAGATGTAAAAGAATAGAGATGAATCTCCCTGTGGATGTTCCTGCGAAGACTCGGTAGACAGTTCGACCTTGCCTGGAACAGAAAGGCCTGATTTGCGGGAGTAGATGAAGATGTGGTTATAAGGAATAGTGTCGCTGGGAACACCTATCCAATTCATACAGATATATACCCAGTCACGAGTGCCGCCCTTGAGTGCGCTTGGTTCTAAGTGGTAGGCGTTGACAGATCGTGCAACTTTGCAAACCGGCAACATGCGGTCAATGACCGAATCCAAGTAGGCGGGGTCGTGCATATCGTACTCTCCTGCCTGTCGGGCTACCGGGACTGGAACGGCTTTATTGAATATAAATTCGTCGTGCATGTCATATACCCCTGTCTGGCTACTACAGAATATTCCTTTACTAATCGCTCGTTGCGGGAGCCGAAAATCTTTATGAGGATTTTACTTGTTTTATCCAGCATCGAAATAAATATTACAGAATCTAAGTAGGATGTCAAGAAAACCGGCGTTACGTACTTTACATTGAATTCTTCGTGGACTTTCTTTTTAGGCCCTCAAACTTCTTTCTTATCGCTCGGACAATCCTGTTTTCTAACAAAAAACCCAGCCCCACCATCTGAAGCCCTATCAGTGCAAGCCACGAACCGGGAGTAAGAGGAGTAACCAGGGCCGCAAGACCGATGATAATCAGTATGACTCCGATAGTTTTCTTTAGAATATTTTTTAGTGTCGGCTTCGTCTGCGTTTCTCCCTGCGTCTTGCTTTTTTGGGGGTTTTTGTTCCCCTGTCTTTCCCTTTCGCTGCGTCTCGGCCTCTGCGCCGAAACGAGCTTTCTGAGGCAGGTGTTACCAATGGCTTGACAGGAACCAATTTTAGCTGCCTGGCTGGAACGTTAACTGAAACTATGCGCACTTTTATCGCCTTGCCCAAACGAATGTTTTCGCCGGAGCGCATTCCCGTAACGCATTGGGCCTTTTGGTTATATTTCCAGACATCACCCCCTAAATCTTCCATCATAATAAGGCCGTCTATTCCGAACTTTTGTGACTGCACGAATACGCCGAAATTCGTCAGCCCCGTTACTACGCAGTCAAGTTCCTCACCGGTGCGTTTGCTTAGCATCTGTAATATCAGGACGGCTTTCAGTTCGTTCTCTGCATCGTCTGCCCGCTGTTCTGTAAAGGTGAGGTGCTTTCCAATCTCGGTCAAATCCGGTTCCGCAGTGTCCCCCTTGGCCGCATCGAGACGATTTTGCAGATAATACTCCAAAAGGCGATGCACAAGTAAATCCGCGTATCGCCGTATCGGGCTGGTAAAATGGCAATAGTGGGTTGAAGCTAATGCATAATGCCCTATATTCAGCGGTGAGTATTGGGCCTTTTCGAAACTTCGCAATACTGCTATGTTCACCGCAAAGGAGCAATCTGCTTCCTTGACCGCAGCTAATAACTTCTGTATGGCGGCTCGGTCCGGCACCTGCGGCACACTGACTCCGAACGCCCGGACGAGCTGCGACAGACTTTTCATTCCCAGAGCGTCAGGGTCCGGATGAATCCGCCGCATAAATGGAACATTTATTCTGTCCAGCAGTGACGCGACCGCCTCGTTGGCCTCGACCATAAACATCTCGATTATCGTATGCGGATAGCTTGTATCGGCTGGGCGAGCGTCAACGACACGCCCAGATTTATCCATCACCAATTCTATCTCCGGCAAATCTAAATGTATCATCCCGTTTCTCTCTCGCCGTCTCTCAATTACCCGGCCGAGCATCTCCATATCTTTCAGCAGCTTAATAACTTCCGGCTTAATCTCTTTGGTATGGCCTTTCAGAGCTTTGTCAGCATCCTCGTAGGTCAAACGCTGCATCGAATTAATAACGCTGTTCGCAAAACGTCTTCCCAGAATATTACCTTCACGGTCATAAGTTATATATGCACTTTTACAAAAGCGTCTTTGCCCAGGCTGCAGACTGCAAATGCCGTTGCTTAAAATCTCCGGCAGCATCGGAATGGTCCTGCCCGGCAGATATGCGCTGTTGCCGCGATTTTTTGCCTCCACGTCCAGCGGCGAATCCGCCGTCACAAAGAAACTCACATCCGCAATGTGAATACCGAGTTCCAAGTTGCCTTCTGTGTTTTTCTCTATGCTTATCGCATCGTCAAAATCCTTCGCGTCCGGCGGGTCAATCGTAATAACCACTTTCCCCGTTATGTCTTCCCGACTGCCGGTTGCCTCTGGCTTGAATTCAGCGGCGGCCTTGCGGGCTTGCTCAATACAGTCGGCTTCAAACTCGCCTGGCAAATGATATTGGTGGATTACTGACCTTATCTCGCTTTCATATTGCCCTGCCCTGCCTAAAACTTCGATAATCACCCCGCGGGCCAGATATTTCTCGCTCGGCCATGTTAGTATTTCGACGACAACTTTGTCCTTCTCCCTCGCATTTTTCGCAGTAACGTCGTCAACCCCGATTGGTTCGGTAAATCCTTTTCCGTCCGGCTCAAGCATCCATCCCTCAGGCCGTTTCACTAAGGTTCCAACGATCTTGTTTTGCGCTCGTTCGAGAATCTCGACAACATTGCCGCTGTATCGCATCTGTCCGGCTCGCTCGCCTTTTTGGACGACCTTGGCGGCAACGATATCGCCGGTCATTGCTTCTGCCGTTGCGTTCGGCGGTATAAACAAATCGCCCTGCAAATTATGTTCCAGTGGTATTACGAAACCAAATCCTCTCGGGTTTGCCCTGAATGTTCCTATGATTCGGCCGGATAACGGCGGCAGACTGACCAAATTGCCGGTCCCTATCATTACGTGCCCTGCTCGGCGCAATTCTTCAAAAGCTAATTTAAAATGCGGATAATCTTCCGGGCTTACCCCCAGTGCCTTTGCCAGCGGAGCTAACTTCAGCGGCGTATAGTCCCGGTGCTTCAAAAATTTAATTATTTGTCTCTTGAAAATCTCAGACATTTGGCCTGCTTGTAAAAAGTAAAAAATCGCCCGGTCAATTTCAATATCGACAGGGCGATATATTCATCTGAAGTCAAACTAAAAACTCTGCAGCGTATTGTGCTGGCAATCGGCTGTTATCCAACTTTCGCCTTAAGAGCATTAAGCCGTTTGGCAAGACGCGACTTCTTTCTCGCAGCGGTCCTCTTATGTATTGTGCTGGTAGCAGCAGTCTTGTCCAGTTTCTTGGCAATAAGCTTGTATTGTTCACTCGCGGCCTTTGCGTCACCGCCGGCTAATGCCGCCTCGAAACGTTTAATTTGCGTCTTTACTTGGGCCTTACGCGAGCGATTAATCGTCTTTCTTTTTGCGTTTTGCCTAATTCTTTTTTTTGCTGATAACGAATGTGCCACTGTAATCTCCTGAAAATCACTGTCTCTTTATTTACAAATACTTATTCACTGAGACGTCGGCTCTGTTTTCTCGCCTCTCAATTTATCTATTTGCTGACGAATATCTTTGTATCCAAAATCAAGCTGGGCAATCTTGCGATAAATCTCCAAAGCCTTCTCAGTATTACCTTGTTCCTGGTAAGCGCGGGCAAGATTATACCGTAAATCCTTTGCAATGCTATCATCTTTTATTTCGTAGGCCTCCATCGCCCGCGTAAAAACGTCGATTGCGTCTGTATACCAGCCTTTCATAAGAAAACAAAACCCTATTTTATCCATCGCTGTAATCTTATGTCTCGGGTCTCGTTGGGCCTCCTGGAACAAAGGTATCGCCTCGTCATATTTCTTACAACGAATCAGGCGAACACCATATTCGTACTTTGCCCGAAGGTCGGTTGGATAATTTTCCACACTGAGACGGTAATGTTCCAATTCAGTCTCATTTAGCTGCTCCGACAATTCTGCTGCCCTTGACTCAGCTTGCGCGTCCCTGGGTTTGGCCGCAAGAGCGGGTTCCGCCTCTTTTATCCTGCGTTTGAGATGTGTTATCTTTAACTGGCCTGCTCGCTGCTTAAAGCTGAAATTCCTCGTCTTTTCATACGCATCTTCCAGTAGTTTTACTGCATCGTCTTCAGCTTTGTCGTTTCGCAAATCCGATAAAGCCTCCGCCATATTAAATATGTTCTTGGGCAGATTTGAGTCCTGTGCCATTGCTTTCCTGGCGTCTTCGACCGCTGATTGGCGGTACGCATCCGTCTTGATAACGCTCTCCTGGGCTTGAAGTTTTTCCTGGCCTTTGCGGTCTTTTATGGATTGCCTGAAATCTCCCTCCTGGTCATATTTACCGCTGGCAACAGTCAGTTCCGCCGAGAGACGCTGATACTCATCCGTCAGCCCTTTGTCTTCAGGTTTAAGTCTGCACGCTCGCTGGCTCGCAACTACCGCCTTATCAAGCTCTCCGAGGGCTTCGTATGATTTCATTAAAAGAACGTATGTGTGCACAGATGGTTTTGCAGCCGCGTTGTTTCCTTGGAACACAAAATTCGCAATCCAGCCGGCCGTCTTTCTGTAACCCCCTGCCACCGCCGCTTTCAGCATCGCCTCGGCATACGGCAAATGGTCGGGTGCTCTCGCGAAAAGATATTCGGCGTTAAGCATCTGCTCAAGAGCGTTTTTACCTCCCATACGTTTTACTCTTTCCATCATCGATGGTTTCTTGCCGCCTCTTCCCTGCCGACGAAGGCCCAGCTCGCAAAGCGGTATATGGCCTTCCTGGAGAGCATCGGGAGCACAATGCAAACCCTCAAGGTACATATCGATGGCGTAATCGAAATTATCCGTCTCCGAAGAGTTTTTCGCCACTTCGAAAAAAGCACGGGCCTTAGCCAATAACTGACTATCATCTTCTTTTGCCTCGCGCTCTAATGTTGCTTCAACTGCTGCCAGACGGCGGTCCTCAACCTTCATAACGTCCCCTTCGTCGGCCTTTGCTTGTTTGGCTAAGAGCTTTTTAAACTCGCTCACCAAAACCGAGTCCCCCGGTTTGAGTCTGATAGCGATTCGGCACGCAGCTACCGCTCTGTCTATTTGACCGATTGCTGCGTATGAATCTTTTAATAAAAGATATATTTGTAAGGATGGCTTTTTGGCGTTATTATTCGCCAGAAACATCAAATCTGCAATCCATTTAGCCGTTTCTCTATAACCGCCTGCTATCGAAGCTTTTAGTAGCGCCTCGGCGTATGGCAAATGGCCCGGGTTCTTGGCAAGAAGGTATTCAGCTCCGAGCATTTGCTCAAGAGCTGTTTTAGCTCCAAGCCGTTCCGCTGCTTCTGCCGCCGATGGCTTGGGCCAGCCTTTTTTCTCGCGATAAAGTGCCAATTCACGAAGCCTTATATGGCCGTCCTGAACCGCATCCGGTACCCATCGGAGGCCTTCGAGATACATGTCGATAGCGTAATCGAAATCGTTTCTCTCCGATGCCGACCATGCCCTCTCAAAAAAGTCCTTGGCCTTGGCCAATACCTGACTAATATCTTTTTCCGGCATATTTTATATCTTTTCCCTTTTTCGATGCGGTTCTAAAACATTTATCCTAACTTTCGGCTGAAATTTGTCAACAAATAAATACTTGTATAAAAACCGTTCTTGTGCTATAAAAACTCCGTTCCATTTTGCAATATGGCGCAAAATGATAGCCTTAAAAAATACTCTAAGGAGAAACTAACATGGCAACTGCTCTTGAACGCTATGACCCTCAGATTTATGAGCTTATTAGACAGGAAAAGGCTCGCCAAAGCGCTTGTATCCGCCTTATCCCTTCCGAAAACTACGTGTCGCGGGCCGTAATGGAAGCCAACGGAAGCTGCCTCACAAACAAATACTCCGAAGGTTATCCCGGCAAGCGATACTACGAAGGCCAGCAGGTTACTGACATCATCGAAACAATAGCTCGTGAACGCGCAAAAAAAGTGTTCAAAGCAGACCACGCTAACGTCCAGCCTTACTCCGGCTCAGTGGCTAACGTCGCCGCTTATATGGCCTTAATCAACCCCGGAGATACCATTATGGGCTTGACACTCCCACATGGCGGACACCTAACCCACGGCTGGAAAGTCTCCGTCACCAGCAAAATCTTTAACTCCGTCAGGTACAATGTTGACCCCAACACCGGCCGGCTCGACTATAACCAGATTGAAGAACTTGCGAAAAAATACAAACCCAAAATCATAATCTCCGGAGCGACCGCTTACCCGAGGGAAATCGATTTTGCGGCGTTCGGCCAAATCGCAAAAAAAGTCGGCGCCTATCACGTCAGTGATATTGCTCATATTGCAGGCCTTGTCGTCGCAGGAATGCACAAAAGCCCTGTCCCCTACTCCGATATCGTATCGACCACGACACACAAAACCTTGCGCGGACCTCGCGGCGGTATGTTGCTCTGCAAAGCTGAGCACGCAGACAAAGTCGATAAATCCGTCTTCCCGGGTATGCAGGGTGGCCCCCATATGAATACTATTGCCGCTGTCGCCGTAGCTTTGGCCGAAGCCGACACCCCAGAGTTCATAGCCTATGCAAAGCAGATTGTCAAAAATGCTAAGGCTCTCGCCGAAAAACTCCTCGAATACGGCTTTAACCTCTCATCCGGCGGAACTGATAATCATTTAATCCTAATCGATTTGAGAAACAAGAAAGTCCAGGGTAAACCGCTCGCTAAAGCGCTCGATAGAGCAAAAATCGAAACCAATTATAACACTACACCTATGGCCCCGGACCACCCCGCCAACCCCAGCGGCTTGCGCATCGGTACTCCCTCGGTTACCACTCGCGGTATGAAGGAAGAGCAGATGCGACTCATCGCCGGCTTTATAAACAAAATCGTTGAAAACATCGACAACGAATCCGTTATTGAGGATGTCGGCAAAGAAGTTTTGTTTCTGTCTTCCCAATTCCCTGTCCCGGAGCACTTTATTATTCCAAATAATCCGGAATTCCCGCGGCCCCTGGACTTCCTGACACCCTGGCTGTTCTAATTTAAGGAGTTGCAGCGTGGCTTCCGAAGAGCAGATTCTGGTAATCGAGCGAAAAATCTTTGAGCAGCTCGGCCCATTCAATGGCCTTGCTTTCGACGTTGACCGCTATCGCGACAAAATCTTCGCCACAGGCGTCCCGCGCTTCATACCTCGCTCAAAAGCCGAGAAAGACCCTTCATACAAACAGCTTATTCCCTATGTTATTATGACCTGCGCCGGCAAATACCTAACTTACGTCCGCGGAAAGCGTGCAGGCGAAACCCGCCTTGTCGCCAAACGTTCTATCGGCATAGGAGGCCATATAAACCCCGGCGACGATATGCCGTTATTCAATAACAACTTTTATGAAGCTTATCTTACCGCTGTTGAACGTGAAGTTGCCGAAGAGGTATCGGTAGAAGCGAAATACGAGAATAAAGTTGTTGCTCTTCTTAATGACGACTCGAATGAGGTTGGCCAGGTGCATTTGGGAATCGTTCACTTGTGGACTCTCGATGAGCCGAACGTCAATAGACGTGAGCAGATGATTACCCAGATGTCCTTTATGACCCCCGCCGAACTGCACGATGTCCGCGATTCTATGGAAACCTGGTCACAATTATGCCTCGATGGCCTTGACCAGATGGCAAAATTTACCCCGCCTGCCCCGTGAGATGTGCTGTTTACTATCTCATCGGGGTCATTGCGAGGCCGTAGGCCGTGGCAATCTCAAATATGTTTAGCCCCCACAAGCCTGCTTGGGGGTTGGTTAGCCCTGCCGCTCGCGGCAGGGGTTACTCTGGCCGTGGTTGCCCGCGTGAGTATTGCCAATTCTCTAATCCACTCCGGTTTATCGACTATTCCTCTCACGGCCACAATTATCCCTTCTCAAGCCAGTTATCTACCAGAATAGCAAGGTCATTGAAGTCGACCTTATTATCTTCATACAGGTCAGCCTCACAGCATCCCGTCTCGAGCCACTCATTCGCCAGGATAGCAAAGTCTCTGAAATTGACCACACAATCGCAATCCAAATCACCTTCAAACAGTTCAGGAACACATCTGCGATTATACAGCCGGATATCATCAAAATACACGGTACCTGAACCTGTTGCGGGGGCGGGATTGGTAGCGTCGCCGAACCCGATATAGATTTTCGCAACATTAGATAGATTCACATCCTGGTCTGCAAAATACTGCAGGTCGATATCCCACTCTTGCCACTCTTCTGCCCTTATGTCGTTCATATCGCCTTTGTATAGTACTTTCGCGGTATTCGTGCCATCGGTCAGTGTCACATACATCTTCTCAGTGACGGCATTGGTGGATATGCCATAGAACCACATCGTCAGTGATTTGGCGTTCATCCCAAGCCAGTTCTTGTCAATAGGCAATTGAGCGTCTCCGGTGCCAATATCCGCTCTGACCTCAGAGAAGTATGGCGTGAGGTTGTTTCTATACCAATACCCCATCGAGTACTGCGGACCATCACCAACCAAAGTTATATCATCCGCGCCTGTTCTAAAGTGCCATACACCGCCCCGCCAGATATTGGAGTCATTGACCTCATCGATCCGCCAGTAGTAACATTGGTTCTTCTCGAGAAGTCCGCAAGGGTCATAAGTGTTAGAATCTTGGCCTTGACTGACCAGCACACCCAGCGGATTGCTTCTGTTGGCACTGGCCACCTTGCTTCTATCGATGCCGAGATATACATCATGCGTAACAGCTTTCGGCCCCGGCCTCCAGCCAAGAACCACATCCTTTGATACATCTGTCCCGCAACGCGGACTCGGGTCACTTGCATAGCATTTGGGCGTGCTTTCGCAAGCGATGCCTAATGTCTGGCCAACGCTTTTTATCGCGCAGCAATTTTTGATTATGCTGCCTGTCCAATCGCATCCGGCACATTTCACCTGGACTTTCAGCGTAACAAAACCCGACTCACCCGGCTCCAGCGTGCCGAGATTCCACCTGATGGTATGTGAACATCGGTCATAAGTCCCATTGGAATCTGCCGAGATAAACCTTACCTCCTCCGGCAGTTCGTCAACAATATTCACGTCATAAATATCCCCAATGTTTGACTCCATGGGATAGTTGTAATCAATCCTGTAATTTATCTCATCCCCCGGCCCAACACAATCACCATCATTGACATCGTCAGACTGGGTCAGTTGTATAAGATTTCTTGTATCAAGAAAGCATTGGATCCCCATTCCGATTTCTCCGGAAATTGATATCAACTCTGTCCCGTTATACAGATAGATTCTGCCAACCGTGCCGGTACAACCTTCGCCAGCACCCATTTCTTGGCCGACTCCAATCAGAAGATTTCCCCATCCATCCTTACACGTTAGCATGGCAATAATCGTATTTCCATTAGGAATTACTATGGTTGATTCGGAAAATGTATCGCCATCATATGTTAAAAGCTCTCCGCAATGAGAAACATATAAGAGGCCCTGAAATGTTTCAAGCTCCCAGGTATCATAATTATCAGCTTCCCGCACTTTCCCCCAAGTAAAACTTGTTAATGGATTAGGCAGTAGTTCCTGCAAGCGATATACATCTCCAAGATAGGAACCAGCATATAGCCGGTTATTATATTCCTGAAAATCCCAGATGCAGCTTATACCATACATACCATCATAAGTATATACACCTTCATAATAGTGTCCAAATCTATCTTCTGCAATATCTCCTAAAAACAAGATATCCTGATATACATAAAGACAACGGATGCCGGCAAACCCATTCGCTGTTGTTACAAATTCCCATTGGTCATTACCATGTAAACGGAATAATTTCGCCGAACCGTATCCGGTACCAGCGTATAACTCCCCTTTATATTCGATGAGAGCATTCACCTGACCCGGTTCTTGGCCAGATGGGAACATTACCTCTGTCCAAATGTAACCAGTCCCTGGAGAAAATACGGTTTTCCATACCTTGCCATCACGTGTTCCGGCGTAAATGGCGTTTTGATATTCAACTAAGCATAATACTGACCCGCCCAAATCCGGCGAGACGATGAGCCAGTCTGTTCCTCCATAATATTGATAGACGATACCCTCAGCACTTCCTGCAAAAATACCAGATAACGTATCTAACGAATATGAATCCTGCTGGTAATCGGCGGCTGAATAGTTGCCAGTTCCGTCAATTCGATTTTTCTCTTCCTCTGACAGCTTATTATAAGGCCTGCACGCTGCCTCAGCCGTCCCGCGAATGCTGCTGGTGAGCATAAATAAACTTGCGTCATCGTAGGATTCATCGCTCATTGACTGATACGTTGTTCCATCGTGGTTCGGGTCTGACATATTATAAACTTGCGACTTAGTCCTGGGTGCACCCTGGGTCCAGTAATCCTTCCAGGTATCATTAATCCTGTCAGGGTAGAAGACGTCATACACATGATTAAAGTTGTCCACAACAGAATACGCTAATGTCCTAAAGCTCCAGACCTCACCTTTATAGACATTAGGCGGACTATTCTCATCAACTCGCCAGTAGTAAGTGTGGTCCAACTTGAGAAAGCCGGTAATACCATAAGGGTCAAAGGTGTTAGGCTCCTGGTCTTGACTAACCAGTACGCCCAGCGGATTTATTCTGCTGGCGTCGTTGACATCATCCCAATCGGTGCCCAAATATACATCGTGTTTGTTGGCATCCACCCCAGGCCTCCAGCTAAGCACCCCATTTACAAGCACGTTTTCTGTCCCATCAAACGGCACCGGACGGTGGGCATATCTTGTCGGGACGAAATCTCCTATAGGCTCCACCTGTAAGGCGTTAACAAAGGCGAAAGGCTGGCCTGTCGGACTGGATGGAGCCCTTTCGCTCGTCAGGATAATTCTGCCAAAATCATCTGCCGTGACTCTTCCGCTAAAGGCCCACTTCCAGAAATCATTAGAGGCGGAGAGAGAATAGTTATCCTGCAAAGGCCGACTATTCGGACCGCCTATGAAGTTTGTGTCAAAAATATATGTGCCGTTGGCATACCATTCAGCGACTCGATTGGCATCTGTGACTTGGCTGTCGTATGCCCATATGGTTATGTTGCAGTCCCGGTTGATGCCAAGTCCCCATAGCGTGATTGTAACTCCGCTCGGATTAACACCGAAGACAAAATCGCGATAAATTCTCTCGCCCGCTCGCTGAGCATAATAGCATGGGTCGCCCGGCATTAAGGGTGAGCCGGCGTATCTCGACCATCCACCGCAAGGGTCATCACGTCTGGTTGATGTAATGGTACCTCCCAAATCAATTGTAACACCATTTATTTCGCTTCCACTGTTTGCGATGCTAAACTTGGTAAAACTGACCTGTGTGTTTGGTTCGTTATTATCTGGCGTGTAGTTAAGGTCCAGCCGCAGTACGGGTGGTGTAGTTACAGCATCTGTGGTTGCGGAGCGAACGAGTGACCAGCTGGTCATATTCAAAGCGCTATCACGTGCCCTAAGCTTGAATGTGTACACAGTGCTCGGAGTAAGGCCTGTAGCAACGTAATTGGTGTCTGTTTGCCATGTGCTGCTGGCTGAGGGGACACTGGAGCACTCAAACAAGTACTCTATGGGAACACTATTGGCTTGATCCAAAGCAGTTACGGAAGCCATCTGAATTGAATTTGGCCCAAGTGTTATCGGGACAATCCGCCACTTCGCCGGGACCGGCCTTGGAGCAGTGGTATCTGCGCCGTAGCTGCTGCATACCAGGCTTAGCACCAAAATTAGTAATAAAATAGCAAACCATTGGCCTCGCTGACCCTCGGCCTCGCCGAGAGGCGGGGAGGCGGGTGACTTTTTCGCTCGTTTCTTTCCGGTTTCCATTTTTTCTCCCTTTCTGATTAGCTTTGTTTTTTATTCAGCTTTCTATATTAAAATCAGTGTAATCCGCGAAATCTGCGTCTAAAAAGCTTATGTCAATTCGTGTTCATTCGTGGTTAATTTTTTTCAAAGCGCAGGCTTTCCGCACCATTAGCGTTCAATAAACTCGCAAAGACCCGAAATGATATTCCGCATTTTTCCAACACCGCCTCCTGTTTTCAGAAAAGCTTGGGAAAAACTATCGCTGTTGTATCGTGTATTATATGCCCCTGTCCCCCGTTGTCAAGAATATTCTTGAGAAATCCGTGTAATTTGTGATTAATCTTTATATCAGCTGCGAATAGTTATAGTTTGCATTGCCTACCATAAGTTTTAACATTTTTTCACACATTTTTTGACCATTTCAATACCTTTTGTCTCACTTTTGCGCACACTTTTACCAATATTTAGCAATTTCTACCACTTTACACCCGCTTAAAAACGCAAACTTGCGCGTTTGGTGCTACCCCACTTTACCCATCTTCCTTATTTTAACACCTCGGAGCAAAACGCAGACCCCATTTTCCACCCACAAATCTCTCACTTTTCTAAAAATATTTTGAGCTATCGGCGAATTTCATTTATCATATCACCTATCGAACTTTATTTCTGTATTCATCGTAACTATTTTATAGGCAAGGTATAATGAGCGAAGGCAAATTAAAAACCGCGGTGCTCGGCTTGGATGATAAAGGCAAGTTTCTGCTCGAAGTCATCTCCCAAATCGACTATTTTCAAATCGCTGCCGTCGCCGACACAGACGCAACTCTTGCTGAATCAACAGGTTACAAATACAAGTGTGACCATTACGACGATTACCGCCAGCTCATAATGCAAAACCAGTTCGATTGTTTATTAGTCGCCGCCGGCGTTCACAGTTGCGACGAATACATCAAAATGGCGATGAAAAAGAAAACCAACATACTTAAACTCGCCCCTTTGGCGAGGAATTTTCAGGAAGCTGCGGAATTTGTCCACCTTGCCGAAGATGAAAACATAAAATTTGCCATCGCAAATCCCCATCGGTTCGCCCGAAGTTACCTTGCTTTGCAAGAGTTCTTACAGCAAGGCCGGATTGAGCAAATCTTTTTGATAACTGCCTTCTGTGCCGTTGGTAATGAGCAAGCGGGCACTTGGCAAACCGACCCGAAATTGGCCGGCGGAGGAGTGCTGCTGCGTAACTGCTACCAGATAATCGACCAGATAGTTTGGAGCATAGCCTCGCCGCAGCAGGTCTATTCCCTGAATACCAATACAGCCGGCGACAGACAGCAGAGGTCTTATCTGACAGAGGATACGGCGGTGGTAACGATGAAATTTACCGACACTTTCTTTGGCAATCTGATAGCAAGCAGGGTCTTTGGCTCGGAACAGGAAGTTCTTAAGGTCTACGGCAAGGATAAGATTCTAACGGTCAGCAACACGCGATTTGCCATCAGCGACGGCCTTGGACAGACAAACGAGGAATCAGCATACGACGACGATGAACTCATCTGGTATACAGCCCTGCTGAAAAACTTTGCACTAAGTATATTATTGCCTGATAAAAACAAGCTTTGCAGCAGCGGCAGGGAGAACCTAAAGGATATGGCCGTTATTGAAGCATCATATCTTTCGGCCCGTACGAGTATGCCGGAAGAGCCTGGCAGAATCCTTAAAATGGCACAGACCGAACCGATAAATATTCTGCCGGTCCGTAAATAATAAAAAAATAAGCATTTGACAAATAACACAATAAGTAATAGTTTATTATCGTAAATCGCTAACTATATTGCTGTTTATTAGGAGATTTAGGTATGGAAGAAGGCAAGAAAAAAATAATTATGATTGGAATCATTGTGGCGTGTATAGTTGCAGCTATTGTAATAACTGTTGCATCTCAATCCGGAGCCGATGGGGGCATTGCTTCCATCAAACGAGGCACTATGATTTGGATCAAGTGCCGCAGTCCAAAGTGTGAAAACACCTGGCAAATGGATAAGAAAGATTATTTCGAATATATAGAAAAGAATCGAAGTGGTATGACCGTACCGGGAATTGTTTGCCCCAAGTGTAATGAGGCAAGCGGTTATCGAGCTGAAAAATGTCAAAAATGCGATATCATATTCGAAAGAGGGACTGGCAACGATCTCCCAGATAGGTGTCCTAAATGCGGTTATAGCGCATTAGAAGATATGAGAAAGAAAGCTCGCGGCGACACATCACCAGCAACAGAAAAGAAGAAATAGCAAAACTGATAAACTTTTCACCGCTCTTTAGTCGAGCGCAAGGCAGATGTGGTGTTTTGTCGTTGTTCCGGGTGAAAGTACAAAGATAGTAATTCTATCAAGTCCGACTTCCGATTATGAAGTCGGACTTTTTTTTCACAGAGAGTAAAGTACGTATTCCAAATTTATAGAATTTTTATTTGAAAACCCGGCGGATATTTACTATAAGAAACGGCTTATTTTATACGAATAGTAAACGCTATGGCAGAGCTAAAACCTTGTCAGGAATGTGACCAGAAGCACAAGTGCCAGGATATTTATCAGCAATTGGGCAAAGCCAAGGGGCCCTCGGTTGTTTTCAAAGCTGTGGTCGCTTTCCTGCTGCCCCTGCTCATTTTTATTGTCTCATTAGCAGCCTTTGAAAGGATTTTAGCCGGAACAACGGACTTGAAGAGCCTGAGAACAGCCCTCGACTTTCTGCTGGCGTTGTCAGTAACTCTCGTGGCGATATTGATTATAAAGGCAATAAGCAAACGCCTTAACAAAAACGAGTAACACCAGGATATATATGAAAATTGATACTAAAGGCAGGTTTTCTTTCCCCGGTGGAACACACCCTCCTCAGAGCAAAAACCTCACCTGTGAAAGCAGTATACAGCCGGGCCCTGCCGTAAAACAAGTCGCGATAATGCTAAGCCAGCATACAGGAGCCGCCTGCCAGCCGACGGTAAAAAAGGGAGACCTTGTTCAGGCAGGACAGAAAATCGGCGACAGCGACGCATTCGTATCATCTCCGGTTCATTCACCAATCAGTGGCAAAGTAAAAGAAATCTCGCTGCAGTCGCACCCGGTGCTCGGACGAAGCCCGGCGGTAGTCATCGAAGCAAACACCGAAAATAATCTTCCTAAAGAGCCGGTTTTTAGTGAATTTACAAGCAGTTTCAGTGAAGAAAAATACTCGGTCGAACAAATATGCACAGCCATACGCGAAGGCGGTCTTGTCGGTATGGGTGGTGCGGGATTTCCGACGAGAGTGAAAATAGACCCGAATCCAAAGCAGCCGAAGGAAACTTTGATTATCAACGGTTGTGAGTGCGAGCCGTATATCACCTGTGACTATCGGATTATGTTAGAGTGGACAAACCAAATCATTGCAGGAGTCAAACTTGCGAGAAAAGCGACCGGCTGCTCGAAGGTTTTCATCGGCATCGAAGATAACAAGCCGCAGGCAATCGATAGTTTTAGCGAAGCACTGAAAACTTCCGGAGACGACGATATTAAGGTCGTCGCGGTCAAAACGAAATATCCCCAAGGCGGTGAAAGACAGCTCATAAAAGCAGTTCTCAACAGATACGTTCCAACAGGCGGAATCCCTCCTATGATTGGCGTTGTAGTGTTAAACGTTGCTACCGCAGCCGCAATCGCCGAGGCAGTCGTATGCAAACGTCCGCTGACTCACAGGGTCGTAACCGTTACCGGAGAGGCAATCGCCAAGCCGGGCAATTATTACATGCCCATAGGTCTGCCGGTTTCCGAAATTATAGATTTCTGCGGCGGTGTAACTCAAAAATCCGCAAAGGTTGTCGTCGGCGGGCCGATGATGGGTATCGCAATCGCCGACCTCTCAACACCAACTTCAAAAACCACCGGCGCTGTAACTGTCTTAACGGAAGAGCAAATAGGCAAGGCTAAATTTGAAAGACGTCAAACGCCCTGTATTCGCTGCGGCAGATGTCTGGAAGTTTGCCCTGAAAATTTGATGCCTACTAAAATCGCCCACGCGGTGAAAAACAGCCTTTGGGACATAGCAGAAAGTTATTATATCCGCGCTTGTATTGAGTGCGGCTGCTGCAGTTATGTTTGCCCGGCCAAAATTGAAATAGCAGGATATATCAAAACAGGCAAAATTACTCTTGCAAGACAGAAGAAAAAGATACCAGGCTGATAATTCTTATGACATACAGACGGTTCTTAAAGGAAAACGAGTAAATGCTGAGAGACTTAAGAGTTTCATGTGCGCCTCATATAAGTGAGCCGCTTTCTACACGCAGGGCGATGATAGACGTCATAATAGGTTTGGCCCCTGCAATGGCCGCGGCTGGATATTATTTCCGCATTTATGCGCTCATTCTTATCTCTACCTGCTGTTTATCCGCGGTTGCAACCGAATGGCTTTGTAATCTAATCCGCAAAAACCCTAACTCAACCGGTGATTTCAGCGCTGTGGTAACCGGTATAATCCTCGCGTTATCGGTTCCGCCGGCGCTCCCTGTCTGGGCAGCAATAATAGGAAGCGTCTTCGCGATAGCAATCGGTAAAATGGTCTTCGGAGGGCTGGGGGCCAATATATTCAATCCTGCTATGGTCGGCAGGGCATTTCTCACTGCCTCTCTCGGTATGCTGATGACAACGTGGACTGTGCCGGCCACGATTGACCGCTCGATGCCGGTCATATCTGCCGAGAATAAAATTGATGCGAGGACACAGGCAACGCCACTGGCATGGAGCAAAGAGGCTATAAAAACCAAAAAAGGGGCTGACCATGTAAATGAGCAGCTCGAAGCGATGTTCAAAGGCGAAGTCGGCGGATGTCTCGGTGAAACAAGCGCTCTGGCGCTTTTAATCGGCGGAGCTTATTTATTGATAAGGCGAACAATTCGTCCCCACATTCCGCTGGCGGTCATAATATCTGCTTCGGCTTTTGCCGGGATTATGTATCTTATCAATCGAGATGCCTATATTTCACCGCTAAGTCATTTGTACAGCGGCGGCCTGCTAATAGGTGCGTTTTTCATCGCAACCGACCCAGTTACTGCGCCGCTTACAATAAAGGGCAGGTGGATTTTCGGAATCGGCGTGGGAATGATAACAATGCTTATAAGAATCTTCGGCGAATATCCCGAAGGCGTGATGTATTCGGTCCTGTTGATGAATTCCGTAACGCCTCTGATTGACAGGTTCTGCAAACTGGTCCCTGCGGGAGGTAAACCGAATGCTTAAGAAAATAATCGCAAATTACATAGAACAGAGCTGGCTTCTGATTGTCTGTTCCTTTGCGTTCGGGCTTTTACTCGCTCTGACCAACTCGGCATGGTCGGGAAGAATCGAGCAGAACAAAATTGACAAGCTCAACGGCCTTATGAACTCTCTTATGACCGACGCAAACAAATTCGAGATTGTTCTCGAAGGCGCGCAGGTCGAGCTCGGCAAAGGCAAAATCGTAAAGACTAATGTTTACAAAGCTGTCACCTCCGATGGCAAAACCACGGGGTTCTGTTTCAACGCCGAAGGTGCCGGCTTTGCCGACAAGATAGAGCTTGTCATTGCCGTTGACGCAGCTTTCGAAAAAATCGCTGGTTACAGCGTTCTTTCGAGCAATGAAACACCAGGGTTCGGCGACAGGATTAAAGGGAATTATTACCGCGGCCAGTTCAAAGGCGCTCCCGTTGGGACGCTGATTCTTACCAAGCAGGGTTCAGCAGAAAAAATCGACAGCGATATTGTCGCCATCAGCGGGGCAACGGTGTCAAGCACAGCGGTCGTCAATATCTTCAATAATTATCTCGAGCAAATAAAAAAACAACTCGTACAAAAAGGAATTGTAAACAGTGGCAGATAAAACAATGACAGCCGCGGATGCGCTGAAAGGCGGGCTTTGGACCGAGGTCCCGGTTCTTCGGCTTATTCTCGGGATGTGTCCCACGCTTGCGGTTACGACGGCTGTAAAGCCGGCGCTTACTATGGGTCTGAGTGTGCTGTTTGTTCTGCTTTGCAGCAACATTATGGTCAGCCTTATGAGAAACCTTCTCAAGCCGCACCTGCGGATACTGATGTTTACGCTGACTATTGCGGCGTTTGTTACGATAGCGGATTTGTTTCTGCGTGCCTTTACGCCGCAGATGAGCGAAGTATTGGGGCCGTATGTGCCGCTGATTATCGTCAACTGCATAATCATCGCCCGCGCCGAGGCGTGCGCGAGCAAATGCGGGATTT
The DNA here is from genome assembly GCA_028714855.1 of Phycisphaerae bacterium. Taxonomy (NCBI): domain Bacteria; kingdom Pseudomonadati; phylum Planctomycetota; class Phycisphaerae; species Phycisphaerae bacterium. The sequence continues at coordinate 172,430 of JAQTLP010000007.1, forward strand.
TTGTAAGCACGGTCGACGCCATCAGTATGGGTATTGGCTTTACCATTGTGCTGTGTATTCTCGCTTCCATCCGGGAATTGCTGTCGGTTGGAACCATCTGGGATATTCCTGTTTTGTGGAAAGGTTTCGTGCCGTGGGCTGCGATGAGAATGCCGGTCGGCGCGTTCGTTACGCTGGGGCTCATGATGGCGTTGGTCAATACATTTACCCAAAAATCCGTACGAGGGTCTTAACTATGGATAAATTTTATTTACTTCTGACGGCTTTCATATCAATTGTACTTATCAACAACCTTGTGTTTACGAAATTTCTCGGCATTTGTCCCTATTTAGGAGTTTCGGGCAGGCTCGATATGGCTTTCGGAATGGGACTGGCCGTAACGTTCGTTATAACGCTCGCTGGCGTGCTGACATGGCTTATCGACCACATGGTGCTGATGCCTTATGGGCTGGAAGTTACGCGCTACGTTTGCTACATACTGGTAATAGCCGGTGCCGTGCAGCTTGTCGAGATGTACCTGCGAAAATTTTTCCCGCCTTTATACGACAGCTTCGGGATATTTCTCCCTCTGATTACCACGAACTGTGCCATTTTGGGATTATGCCTGTTCATAAACCTCTGGGGCATTGGTAATCTGCCGGAAGTGGCAGTGCTGAGCTTCGGGGCGGGCATCGGCTTTACGATGGCGATATGCATTATGGCGGGGATACGTGAGAACCTGAATTTGGCTGACGTGCCGCAATGCCTCCAGGGTGCGCCGATTACGCTGATTACCGCTGGCCTGCTGACGCTGGCGTTTATGGGGTTTGCGGGAATGGTAAAATAAGTGGATGAATAAGTAATGATATTAGCTGACATTTATCAATTGTGGAATAGTGTGTGGCCTGCCGGCTTGATAACGCTCGGATTGGGAAGCGGCTTTGCTGTAGTGCTTCTGATAGCGAGTATAAAGCTTAAGGTCGAGGTCGACCCTAAGGTCGAACAAATCCGTGATGTCCTGCCGCACTTCGACTGCGGGGCATGCGGCTTTGCGGGCTGCAGTTCTTACGCGAAAGCGGTCGCTGAAACGCCGTCGCTGATAGGCTTATGTACGCCGGGCGGTACAAAAACATCGGCTAAAATCGCCGAGATACTGAACCTCCAAATCAGCGCTTCGGGACCGGCCAAAAAACCGATTGTCCACTGCCGGGCACATACAGACGACAAGACCTTTTACGCAAAATATCAGGGGATACCAACGTGCACATCCGCAAACGCATTGGTCAATGTGCAGGCGTGCAAATTCGGCTGTCTCGGCTTCGGCGACTGCGTGGCGGCGTGCAGGTTTGACGCTCTGCACATAATCGATGACTTGGCCGCCGTCGATTACGAAAAATGCACCGGCTGCGGCGCATGCGCAAAAGCCTGCCCTCGCAACCTGATTGAAATGGTTCCATTTGCCTGTGAGAATATGATGACCGTCGCCTGCAAAAGCAAGGAGAGCGGCAAGGTGAGCCGCTCGATGTGCAAGGTCGGCTGCATAGGCTGCGGCCTGTGTGCCAAACAGACAGACATCTTCATTATCGAGGAAAACTTGGCACGATTGGATTACAGCAAATTCCAGCCCAGTGAGAAGACCGAAGCCGCCATGGAAAAATGCCCGACCTGCGTAATTGTATTTCGCGGCCCAACCGCCCCGCCGCCTCGCCAGCCTGGCCAAAAACCTGCTGCTGTAACCGCTTAAATCAATCTATAAATTTCTCTGCGCCGCTGGTTTTTATGACTTTATACTCCGGCGGCGAAGTTATTAAAATCGCCTCCGCATCCGGTATTGTCTCGATTAAGGCGAGCCCTTTTTCCCTGCCCATTACGCTTACCGCCGTCGATAAGGCATCTGCGTCAGCTGCACTCGGGCAAATAATAGTAACGCTCGCCAAGCTCTCGCTGCTGTGCCCGCTTTCAGGGTTAATTATGTGGCTGTACTTTTTCCCTCCTATCGTAACAAATCGATGATAATGGCCGCTGGTAGCAACGGCCGAGTCAGTCAGCCGGAGGATAAATAAAGGTTTGCCTGCATTCATAACATCATTCGCGACAGGGTCTTGCAGGCCGATTCGCCAGATATTTTGGCCTGCCGGCGGTGAACCAAAGCATCGGATTTCGCCGCCGATATCGACCATTCCCCCTGCCGCCCCGCCCTTTTGCATCGCCTCAACCGCCTTATCAATTGCGTATCCTTTTGCTATCCCGCCCAAATCCACTCTCATTCCCTTTGCCGCAAAGCGAACGCTCCTTTCGTTCGCGTCTCGTATAAGTTTATCGCAGCCGACCTTCGAGTGAACTCGCTGCAGCTCTGCGTCGGAAGGTAGAGAATTCGCCTCTTCCGCCGAATGCCAGAGGTCCACCAAAGGCCCGACGGTAACATCGAACGCCCCGCTGCTGAGTTTGCTGAACCTGACGCTTTTTTCGATTACTTCGTATGTCGATTTACTGACCCTAACCGCCCGCGCAAATCCGTCCCTGTTCAGCTCGCTTATTTCCGAATCGCTTTTGTGGTAGTTCATCAGCTTCTCGACTTCTTTGATTTCCGCAAAGGCATCTTCGATACACCCCTTAGCTGTGTTTGAATCAGCCGCGACGGCAACGACCCTCGCAAATGTCCCCATCACCTCGCGCATACCGCTGTCAGCATCGACTCGGCCGGCATTCTTGTCAGGGGCAAAGAAATACAGCGCCGCCGCCAAAAAGGCAAAAACAACAATCTCAATCGCAATCCTGCTGTTCCTGTTCATAAAAATCCTTTCAACATAAGCTTTTTGATAATTGATAATTGAGCAATAATCAATAGAAAATAATCGATAATCACTCTATAATGCCCCTGTGAATAAAAAAGAAATCATAATACTGGATGAGCAGGTTGGCCGGGAATTCCTCCCGTTTGTTCGCGGGCCGAGCAGATATATCGGCGGCGAAGTAAACCAAATCAAAAAAGACCTCACACAGTGCGGCCTTACCGTTGCGCTCTGCTTTCCCGATATATATGAAATCGGAATGAGCCATACCGGCCTGGCGATAATCTATGATATCCTTAACACCCTCGACGGCGTGGCCGCCGAGCGCGTCTTTGCGCCGTGGGTTGATGCGGAAAAAATCCTTCGTGACAAAAAAATCCCGCTGTTTAGTCTCGAATCAAAAGCTGCGTTAAAGAGTTTCGATATTGTCGGCTTCAGTCTGACCAATGAGCTTTGCTACACCAATGTGCTTAATATGCTTGACCTCGGCGGAATCAATATCCGTAGCTCTGCCCGCGATGAAAACGCTCCCGTAGTAATCGCCGGCGGAGGAATGGCTAATTGCTGCGAGCCGATGGCTGACTTTATCGACCTGTTCCTGCTTGGCGAAGGCGAAAACGCCGTCGTGGAACTGGCCGAGCTTGTAAAATCCGGCAAGCAGGCTGGAACGCCCAAAAAAGAAATCCTCGCCAAAGCCGCTGAAAAATTCGACTGGGCATACGTGCCCTCTCTTTACAACTCAAACCCTAAAAAACTAAACAACGCCGTTGTCGAGGATTTTGAAAACGCCCCTGTGCCTCTTAAGCCAATCGTCCCATTCACCCAGGCTATTCACGAGCGAATCAGTGTCGAGATTATGCGAGGCTGCCCCGGCAGATGCCGATTCTGCCAGGCCAGCTTCTGCAGAAGGCCTATCCGATACCGCAGCGTCGAAAGAATCGTAAATATCGCCAAGGCCTGTTACCACGCGACCGGCTTCGACTCTGTAGGCCTGCTTAGTTTATCAACAGCCGATTATCCGGACATCGAAGAATTAATCGCTAAACTCAATGAGTATTTCCGGGATAAACACGTCGGCCTTTCCGTGCCGAGCCTGCGCGTTGATAAGCAGTTAAAGCTGCTGCCGGCATTGATGACCTCGGTGAGAAAAGGCGGATTGACAATCGCCGTCGAGGCAGCAAGTGAAAAATTAAGGCTGATTTTAAATAAGCCCCTGAAAGACGAGGATTTGTTCGCAGCCGCGGAATCGGCATACAGAGCAGGCTGGCATCGGCTGAAACTGTATTTTATGGTTGGTCTGCCCGGCGAAACTGAAGAAGATATTAAGCGGATTGTCGAATTATCGTACCAATTGGCAAAACTGCGGAGCAAGGTCGATGGCAGGATGGGGGAAATCAATGTTACCGTAAGCTGGCTTGTTCCTAAGCCGCACACGCCTTTCTGCTGGCTGGCGCAAAAGCCCAAGGCGTATTTCGAGCAGGCAAAACAGTTAATTCTCGATGAGAAAAGAAGACTGCGGGCGAAAATGGTGCAGTTTAAATTCCACAACATTGATTGCAGCGTTCTCGAATCGGCAATCGGACGTGGCGATAGGCGGCTGGCCGATGTCATCGAAGAAGCTTGGAAAAACGGCGCCAAATTCGATTTGTGGGATGAATATTTTAATCCCGCTGTATGGCAGGCGGCTTTTGAAAAATTCGGTCTTGATATCGACACGGCAGCGCAAAAACAATTTGACACAGAAGAAATCCTCCCCTGGGAGCACCTCGGCGGGCCGGATAAGAAATCCCTGCTGACCCATTTCAATGACGCGATGAGCAAGGTGTAACGGATAGTCGCTGGTCGCCAGTCTATAGTCGCTAGTTGATTGAATCCGGCAAAGCCGGGGGTTGTTTTAATAGGCCCTTCGACTTCGCTCAGGGCAAATTTACCAGCCATACAGGCTGGTAAATTTGGCTTTGTTTGGGTTTGTTTTGAGTAGTTCATAGTTCGTTGTTTGTAGTTGTTAGTACTTGTTAATACTACGGTTACGGCAATTTTTGGCATTTCTAAAATTGGCTTTGTTTTGCATAATTTTATTTGTTCATAGTTCATTGTTCGTAGTTGATAGAAAATCTCCGTGGCCGCCAAAGGCAGACAACAGACGCAAGACTCCAGACACCAGACTATAAAAAGTTAAAATTTAAGTCATAAACGAATCCTAAACTGACAAATCACAGATGGGACAGAATGCGTCCCTTATATAATTGGAGGGACTTGCGCGATTGATGCGAAAACTCGACTCCGCCTGAGGCGGATAAATCTCGTAACTCGATGTGGGGAAAGGAGTAAAAAAATTCTTGAAAAATGGATTTTAGGGGTTTAGGTACCAACGTTTTTGATTGAAAAAAGACAGCGGTTAGCATTCGGCATACAGCGTACTGTAAAAGAAGATTTAATCGTGGATGACGAGGGAAATTTTGGCGTTGTAAAAGAATGCAGTTTGGGTAGAATTACAAAACAAGAAAAAAGAGGGACTATGGCAACAGGAATAGTAGAATCCGTTGAAGATGACTTTTATTCGTCATATTGAAAGTTAGTATCAACTGTAAAGGAGATGCGGCACAATGGAATATAACAGGAATTTTTCTTTTTACGATGCGTATGATTTTCTTTCACAAAACGGGCTCTCGCAAGAAAGTGATGAAATAAAAAACTCATCAGATAAATTCAAATCTTATACAAGCACGCTAAAACGAGCAAAGATCATTGTTCTTGTCAGGGGCAAGAAACTACTTGACGAATTTTGCAAATCAGTTTGGCAATCCGGACTTACTGATAAGGGGAAGAGCAGAATTAGATTTTTTGAAAATCTTGTAGAAAGGTTTAATGCTGAGAGTGTAGAAGACGAGAATGAAGAAGAAATAGCAGCAGAAGAAAATGAGTTTGCTTATGAAAATGACCTTCGCAATTATCTTGTGAGAAATCTTTCGGTAATTGAGAAGGGACTCAAAATCTATGAAGCGCAAGACAAAACGACGGGAGAAGAATTTTTTGTTCCAGGCACATCACGAAGGATTGATATCTTGGCAAATGACAAGGATGGTAACTTTGTTGTAATTGAACTAAAAGTAAGCCGTGGTTATGAAAAAGTTGTCGGGCAGACTCTTTACTACCAATCAATGACAAAAACACATTTCAATCAACAAAAGGTTAGAGCAATAATTATTGGGAGAGAAATTACACCCGAGTTGAAAGCAGCAACGCAATTTTTGCCTGACTTTGAGTTATTTGAGTATCAACTTTCATTGACACTGAACAGAATAAAATGAAAATGTATATTAAGAAATAATCTCTAACAATTATTTTTTCGGCATGGTTATAGTAAATGTTGTGCCCTGATTGGTCTGAGAATCGAGTGTGATTGAACTGTTGTGGGCGGCCATGCCGTGGTAAGGCCACTTTCTGATTGTGCGACTTAAGAGTCGCCGTGCCGGCGACTGCTAAACGAGTGCGAAGTAACCCACCGGCCCCCGTCTGCGCGGGGGTAAACTCTAAGCCGGGGGCTTTCGGATCTGAGATTGCCGCGCTGCGCTCGCAATGACAAGGTCACTCTTTTTTCTTTTCGGAGTGCAAATCGATTCCGACCTGGCCTTTTGCTTCCCTAAAGTCCACGATAATCTTGACTGCCTCTTCCGGCTCATCGACGACCGTGAATACCTTGAGGTCTTTGGGGGAAATGTAATGATGCTCTTTAAGCATCTGTTTCTTCATCCAGTCAATAAGGCCTTGCCAATAGTCGCTGCCCATCAGAATCACGGGGAAGGACGCCTGTCTCAAAGTCTGAATCAGGACAAGGGCCTCGGTAAATTCGTCCATAGTTCCGAAACCGCCGGGGAACGCTATAAAGCCGTGTGCGTATTTAAGGAACATCACTTTACGGCAGAAGAAATACCTGAAATGCAGCGAGAAATTCTGGAACTTATTCGGTATCTGCTCTTTGGGTATTTCGATATTGAGGCCGATGCTTCTACCGCCTGCTTTTGCGGCCCCTTTGTTGGCCGCCTCCATAATCCCGCCCCCGCCGCCGGTTATTACGGAAAAACCGGCCTTGACTATTTCCGAAGCTGTTTTTTCAGCGAGCTTATAATACCGGCTGCCCGGCTTTGTGCGGGCCGAGCCGAAGAACGACACCGCCGGCCCAAGAGTGGCAAGCTCATCGAATCCTTCCACAAACTCGGCCATTATCCGGAATATCCGCCAGAGGTCTTTTACCGGGCTTTCAGTAATTTTCATCATAGGAAACTATCCTTAAAAATCTTTTACCACAAAGCAGGGTTATTCGCAGCGGGGCAGAATTTCGCAATCCGGCAGTTTTCACAATCTGGCCTGCGCGCCTTGCAAATATTTCGCCCGTGGAAAATCAACAGGTGGCTGAATAATGTCCAGCTCTTCTTAGGTATTATTTCGGCCAAATCGAATTCGAGCTTTACCGGGTCGCTGTTCGCGGAAAGCTGTAATCGGCGGCTAAGGCGGATAACGTGCGTATCGCAGGCGATAGCGGGGATTCCGAAGGCATTGCCCAATACGACGTTGGCGGTCTTTCTGCCCACGCCCGGCAGCGTTATAAGCTGCTCCATTGTGCCGGGGACTTTATTATTAAATCGCTCGATTATCGCTTTGCAGCTATTCTTAATGCTAATTGCCTTATTATGGTAGAAGCCTGTGCTTTTGATGTCGGACTCGATTTGCTTTATGTCGGCTTTGGCCCAATCGGCGGCGGACTTATATTTTTTGAACAGGTCGCCCGTTACGATATTGACACGCACGTCAGTGCATTGTGCCGAAAGAATAGTCGCTATCAGAAGCTCGAAAGGATTTTTAAAGTTAAGGGCGGTCTTCGCATCAGGGTACATTTTCTTCAGTATGGGCAGAATTTTTCGCACTCTTTCCGCAGCTTCGGATTTATCAACTTTTACCTTAGCTTTTTTTGCTGCAGTTTTGCCGGCCATAGGATTTCTCAGGGCAGTTTTTCCAAAAGCGTCTTTAGTTCATCGCCAAAGGTCTTGTCGCGCCATCGAACGGGCTCTTTTTGGCCGGGCAGGAACAACATACTTACCGGCACGCCGGGTTCGTTATAGATATCTTTAAGGGCTTTTGTCGCAGGATAATCTTTTGCAGTCGTATCGGCCTTTACGGCGACGACGGCTTTTTGCTTTATCAAGTCGGCAATATCTTTTCGTTCATAGACCAGTCGCTCCACGGCCTTGCAACTAAGGCACCAGTCAGCAGTGAACTTAATAAGCACGGGTTTATTGTCGGCAATGGATTTTTCAATAAAGCCAGCGTCATATACTTTCCAATCTACCAGAGGTTTTGCCGGGGCGGACAACAGCCAGAAGCCGGAACTGACAGCAAGCAATATCGCGACTATCCGAACGATGATTTTGTTCGCAGTTTTGGAATCGAAATTTACCCAGCCGCCCCACATCCAGACACAGAATGCAAGAATGACGGAATAAAAGAGCAAGCCAGTCCGGCGCTGCTGCGGCGATATCGTTATCATCCAGAGAGCAAAACCGAGCAGGATAAAGCCGACCGTTTTTTTGAAAATATCCATCCATTTGCCGGGTTTAGGCAGACTATCGAGCAGGCCCGGAATCGAAACCAAAACCAGATACGGGACAGCCATTCCTATGCCTATAGCCATTATCGCGGCGGCGGCAGGCAGCAGGGGCTGGGCCTGCGCCCAGGCAAAGGCGGCGGCCAATATGCCGAAGCTGCACGGAGTGCTTAATACGGCCGCCAGGAAACCCATTCCTATAGTGCCAGCGGAACCGCTGCCGGTTTTGCCTGATACTGAGGCGGGTAAAACGAAGCTAAAAGCATCGAACATAAATAAAGCCAGTACAACAAGGATCAATGCCAATACCGAAACAAACGTCGGGTCGCGCAACTGGTCGCCCCATTGCAGGGTCCGGCCGTAAGCGACGTGAAGAACAATATTGGCAACCACAAGACAGGCGAAAAATAATAATATCCCGAGGCAGAAAGAAAGGCCTGCCGTCAGCTTTGCGCCTTTTCGCGATTTGGCCTGTTCCACGATGCGCAATACCGCCAGGGGCAGCACAGGCCAGACGCAAGGCATAATATTCAGAGACAATCCAGCCAAAAACGCCAGGCCAAGCGCAAACCATAACGAATAACTTGCCACTCCGCCCGGCAAAACAGATTCACCCTGCCCTGCCGCTTCCGGCAGGATAAATTCGGCATCGCCCATCGGCGAATCAGCGATTTTGACATCGGTGCTCAATTGGCCGAAATCCGGCATGCGGCATTGAACATCGGAACAAACCGCCCCTTTAATACTAATCTGGACGACAACATCAACTGATTTGCCATCTTTTAAGGCGAGATCAGAAACGCTAAAAGGCAAAAATACCGTGAACTCGTTACTGAAAACATCGAGATTTTTATCCGAGCTTTTGTCAAAATACGAATGCGGTTTGGGAAACATCGGCTCAGAAAAACTTAAGTACTGTTTCGAAGACGGCGTAAGCTCGAGATTCACGCCCCCCGGCGCAGACTCGGCTGACGCATAGAAATGCCAATCTTTTTTCAGCTTGAAATGAACTGCCATCGCAGATTTACCGTTCGGGGCAACAACTTCGTGCTGCTTCTGGATAGAAATGGCAACAACATCGGTTTTAATAACGCCGCTATCCGGCGGTGCAGCAAGAGCATTGGCAACGAAGAATAAAATCAAGCACAGAAAGACAACTGCTTTTTCCCGCATATAAACCTTAGAAGAAAACAGTAAACGAATCGCTCTTATTGGCCTTTTTGCTCAGAGTCCGGCGGCTTGTTCTTGGCCCCTTCGGCAGCCAACAGGTCAGAAACCGTAGGCTTGTCCAGTTCGCCGCCTGCCAGTATCAATTTAACGTCATCGGCATCGAGAGTCTCATATTTCAACAGGGCCTTGGCTATTTTCTCGAGTTTATCTTTATTTACTTCTATCAATTCCTTTGATTTTTTGTAAGCATGGTCGATAAGCCTTTTCACCTCGCCGTCAATTTCCTCCGCTGTTTTCTCTGAATACTCTCTCTCACTCGGAATCAGGTACGCCATATCCTTAAGCCCCGAATCTGATTCGTAGCTGATTGGGCCGAGTTTTTCGCTCATCCCCCAAGTCAAAATCATCTGCCTTGCAATAATGGTAGCCTGCTGGATATCAGCCTGTGCACCGCTGGATATATCATCGCAGAACATCTCTTCGGCAATACGGCCGCCGAAGCAAACCTGCAAAAGTGCCATACAATATTTTTTCGTATAATGCAGACGGTCCTTTTCCGGAAGCGCGAAAGTTGCTCCGCCGTAAGGACCTCGAGGTATAATACTGACTTTATGCAGAGGGTCTGCGTCTTGCAGTATCGATTGAACAAATGCATGCCCTGCCTCGTGGTAAGCGGTAATTTTCTTGTCAGACTCATCGACAACTCTGCTTTTTCTGGCCCTTCCCCATCGGACCTTGTCCCTAGCCTCTTCTAAATCGGCCGTCTCAACATAATCTTTATCAGCCATAGTCGCCGCCAGGGCCGCTTCGTTAATAATAGCAGCCAAGTCAGCCCCGCTGAACATCGGTGTTCCGCGAGCCAATCGTTCCATGTTGGCGTCAGGAGACAATTTTACTTTCTTGGCGTGAACGCCGAGGATTTCAAGCCGGCCTTTCAAATCCGGCAGGGGCACCGAAATCTGTCTGTCGAACCTTCCGGGCCGAGTCAACGCATGGTCTAAAATATCGCCGCGATTTGTCGCTGCAATCACTATTACCTGGTCGTTCGTATCAAAGCCGTCCATCTCAACCAAAATCGCATTTAATGTTTGTTCACGTTCGTCGTGTCCTCCGCCAACATAGCCTGGGCCGCGTTTCCGGCCGATAGCATCGACCTCATCAAGAAAAATAATACAAGGTGAATTTTCTTTTGCCTGCTTGAACAGGTCGCGCACACGAGACGCCCCCACGCCTACGAACATCTCCACGAAATCGCTGCCGGATATACTGAAGAACGGCACCTCGGCCTCGCCGGCTATTGCCTTGGCAAGCAGCGTTTTCCCGCACCCGGGCGGCCCTACAAGTAAAACACCTCGAGGAATTCGGCCGCCGAGCCGTTGAAACTTCTTCGGGTTCTTCAAAAATTCGATTATCTCCGCCACTTCTTCCTTCGCTTCTTCAATGCCGGCGACATCCTTAAATGTTATCTGGACGCGGTCTTTGCTTTGTAATCGGTGCCTGCTTCGGCCAAACGACATCAGCATCCCTCCCGCACCGCTGCGTAGATTACGGGCGAACAAAAAGTAAAGAACCCCGAGCATCAAAACTATTGGGAATATCATACTCGCCAGATAACTGAGCCAGATACGCGGCGGCTCGGTATTAATCTTTATAGTACTGTTTTTTTCTAACAACTCCCCCAGCTGTTTACCCTGCACTTCCGGCTTATAATAAACCAAAAAAGCATCTTTGCCTTTGTCTCCCCTGCTGGCAACACCCTGCTTGTTGAATTTACCTACTATCTCTGTGTCTTTTATGGTAAAACTTGCGATGTAATCGCTCTTAACATAATTGGCAAATTCATCCCAGCTAATCTCTTCGACACTCTGCCACTGCTGCAGCATCATCATCGCTGTGAATATCACAACTCCGATTATCAGGTAGGTAAATGGCCCGTATTTATAACCCGATAGCGGAGGCTTTTTGCCCGGTCTCTCTTGCAGGCCTTGATTTGGCCGGGACGATTTCTTGTTTTGTTTTTTACCCATAATTTATATCTTTTTTCTATCGGTTCGACCCATAAGCTGCAATCGGCGATTTTACCATTCTTTTTCCATCAATTCTACGATTCTTTGCGCCAGCTTGTTTGCTGCAAGGGTCGCCCCATACCGAAAGCCTTGTTCCTGCCACTCGGAATAGCTTGCCGAGGCACTAATAGCCTCGTTGTCTATCAGCAATTCTCCTGTTTTTAGATTTTTCCAGTTAACTACAGCCCGCAGTTCCACTTCTTTCTCCATAGGGCGGCCGGTCTGCCGTTCCGTGCTGAGCCACAATTCGTCGATTGATACAATCTGGCCGCTTATTATGGTGTCAGCCCGGTCCCTGCTGGAGATTATCTTGTATGGTGTCTCGGTCTCGATGCGCTTTGCCAAGGCGTCGGTCAGCTCGTATTCCACTCCACGCCAAAAGCTCTTGTTGTCAAACATCTCCACGTAAACGCTGCCCACATCTTCCGGAAACAGCGATTTGTTGGAATAGCCGGTACAGCCGCAAAAACTCGCCAACGATGCGATAGTTATGCCGAAGTAAATTATAAAAACACTTTTTCGAGTTTCTCTGTGATATTCTTTTTCCATTTTTTCCCCTTTTTGGCGTCTGGTTTTTCCTCATTCATCGCCGCTTTTGCCCTATCGGCTGCAATACTTCCCGGCCAATTATCCACAACCATTTGATAATAAAGATTAGCCGACTGCTTATCGCCGATTTGTTGATAATACTTGCCCGTATTAAATTCCTTGTAAGCTAATTGCTCATCTATCTGTTTCAGTATTTTATCGGCATCGATCTCTTCGGCATCTTCGGGATACCGCAATTTGAAATTCTCGTAATAGCTCTTTGCACTAATCAGGTCAGCGCCGTTATACTTTGGCCCTTTATACGCAGCGTGCTTGCATCGAGCCATATTCAGTATCGCATCTTTACCAATTTGCCCTGTCGGCCATCGCGATGATATTTCCGACCACTTATGGTAGGCCTCGGTAAACATTCCTCTTTTTTCATAGCTTTGGGCCACCGCCACAGCAGCATTCAGCCCAATGGGTGCCCCCCCTGCCCGGTCACTAATCCTCTCCATAATTTTAATGCCCTCGTCGTATGTGCTCATGACGAACACCCCAAGCACCCTTTTCTTCTGCCCGCCTAAAAAAGCCGTAGCTATGGCAAACTGTCTGTCCAGAGCTGCTGTGTAAAATCCGCTTGTGGGAAATTCCACCAAAAACTTATCATAGGTCCTCGCCGCTTTGGTGAGTTTCCCTTCAGAATACAGCATCTCAGCCTTCATAAAGGCATCCAAATCAGGCCCCGCAATTTCCGGAAAGTCTTTTTTAAGTTTATCTATTGCCTGCCCGGCTGCCCTGGTTTGGCCCGTATTGACTAACTTTTTTATTTCAGCCACAGCCAGCAGATATTTATCTCCAGCTGATACGGCTTTCCACTGTCCCTCTTCGCCCAAACGCCACGTTTCCGCCGAGAACACCGGCAAAGCAAATAGTCCGGTAACCGCTGCTAACGTTACGAACAACCTCTTATATTTTCGCATAATCCTGCCCCGCCAATCACCAATTACTTGTTACCAAATTACCAGTCACCGCAACATTATACACGTTCTTCCAATCATTGCAAACCTCCAACTTAAAATATACTATCTTCCGTTTCACCCCCAATTATCCATAAACTCACTTTTCCTTCTTTGCTCTTGGTTTACAACTTAGCTTATTCCTTCGACTTTGCTCGTCGCAGATATCGAACAGGAAATGTCGGAACGGCAAAAGGAGGATTTCGCCACCATGAAGGCAACGGTTAAACAGGAGTGTTTTTGCCAAATCGAGGCGAAAAAATGGTCAAAAATTCGGCAATTTTTCTCCAAAACCCCGTAGTTACCACGATTGACCTAACTATGCCAAAAATCTTATAATTTATGCATTGGTGGCATGTTAACATATTTTGTAGGGGCAGCCTGGTGCGGTGGGGCTGCCCCACACTGTACGGGGGATAAATAAGACAAAATTAATGGGGGTCAACCTATGGAATTAGCACAAGAGCAAAAGCAAGAAACGGGGAAAATCATTAACGATTTAAAAGATTTCATATCATACAAGTCAGGGTCTGAGAATCTTTGTAAAGCACGCTACTTTGGATTAGAGGAATACATTGACTGCTTGGAAGAAAATGCGAAAAAGTGTGAATTTTCATTACCTTTCGGCGAAGGGTATCTCTGTAAATGCACCCTTCGAATTTATATTGCAAAAAATTTAAAGATGTAATCAACCTTTGCGCAGACTGCTTTGCAAATGGTTCAGCTTTAAGCTGGCTGTGCGCGATTCATATGAAGAACTGACCCGCCGCTGGCGCGGTGAACTAAACAAACAATCCACAGTACCTGTACTATTCTATCTATCTATCTATCTATCTATGTTTGCTGCGTGAGGAAGCGTTTAGTAGCGTCTTCCGCCGCCGCCACCGCCGAAGCCGCCTCTGCCCCTGCCGCCTCTATCTCTTCCGCCGCCGCTTGAGCGCTCGACCCTTGGACGAGCTTCGTTGACGGTAATGGTCCGCCCCATCAAATCAGTACCGTTCATTTTCTCGATAGCGCTTTGTGCTTCTTGTTTAGAGGGCATCTGCACAAAGCCAAACCCTCTCGATTCGCCGCTGAATTTGTCTTTTATGATATTAGCGGATTCTACCTGTCCAAAGGCTTCAAAAGCCTTGCGTAAATCATCTTCAGTTACCTGATTTGCCAAATTACCTACATAGATGTTCATATTGTCCGTTCCCTTTCATTCAAACCTGTACCGGAACCACTGCCTGCCATCGAATAACTGCGTTGCCGCGTCTATCTCATCGTTTGTTCTGATACTTTTCCCATTAAAAGTGCCCAGCTACTCAGCCAAGCTTGATTTTCCTAATACCATACCAAACAGATAAATGCAACATTGAAAAATTATTTTTTCAAACAAAAAATTATCCCGCAGGCAGGACAAACAACAGGTAATTTCCCTCCAAAACGTAGCGAGAAGCTATTTGAAAAGCACTGCGAGGCGGTTTAGATGCTTGATTAACAAAGCTGTTTGCAGTACAATAAGCATGTCAGCCCGGATGTCGGCTGTTCTAAAGCGTTGAAGTAAAACCGCCAAAATGAGAAGTTTAGACATCTTTATTCTGCTAAGTTTGATTATATTAACATAACTATGTTAACACCCGCCAACAAAGCGTCCGCATCAGACTCTAATGGCTCAAAACCAACGGGGGCATATTATTCAAATATATATCATAATCTATTCGTTGAACTTTTGGGCGAGTCCCCATCGCAGATACAAACCAAGTTAGACAACACCTGGAATCAATTATTCTATGGAGACAATAATACCCAGCGTGTCTATTATCCTGTTGACGCCGATATGGCTTATATGAAAGATACTTTACACGATAATGTATGCAGCGAAGGTATGTCTTATGGGATGATGATAACCGTCCAGCTAAATAAGAAAACAGAATTTGACCGTTTATGGAAATGGGCCAAAACGTATATGCAGCACGGCAGCGGGCCGCGAAAAAATTACTTTGCCTGGCTGCTAAATACAAATGGCACTATCATCGACCCTAATTCTGCTTCTGATGGTGAGGAATGGATTGCAATGACTCTGTTTTTTGCCTCTGCAAGATGGGGAAACGGGACAGGTATATACAACTATCAAGTCGAGGCACAAGCCATTTTAGACGCAATGCTTACCCCAAAAACTCCTTCTGGAAAAGACGATGAATTGACAAATATATTCAACAAGACAGAAAAACAGGTCGTTTTTGCCCCCATAGGTACTGCTGCCGCTTTTACTGACCCTTCTTATCATCTGCCTCATTACTACGAGCTTTGGGGACGTTGGGCAGATAAAGATAATCAGTTTTGGTTTACTGCAGCTTCTGTCAGCCGACAATTGTTCAAAAATGCAGCTCACCCAACAACAGGTTTAATCCCCGATTACGCCCATTTCGATGGTACACCCGCAGACTTCCATAATGGCGGACATAAGGATTTCCGTTTTGACGCCTGGCGTGTCGCGATGAATATTGCTGTCGATTATGCCTGGTTTGCCAAAGACAGCTGGGCTGTAAGCCAGAGCAACAGGCTACTTGATTTTTTCCATACCGAAGGTATAGGCAAATACGGCAACCAATACACCCTTGACGGAACAGAATTGTCAAGCGACCATAGTCCCGGCCTGGCAGCTATGAACGCGGTCGCCTGCCTTGCTTCGACAGACAACAACAGAATCAATTTTGTTAAGGAATTGTGGAATACGGCCATACCGAGCGGCGCCGAACGTTATTATGACGGCATGCTTTATATGCTGGCTATGCTGCACCTGAGCGGTAACTTTAGAATTTACAGCCTTTCCGACTGTCCGGCTTCTTCTGCTTAAAAGAAAAAAGCCCTGTCATCAGACAGGGCTTTTTAATATCAAGAACAGCTAAGCCATAGCAAACGAAAGAGCCCGACTTCGGCATTGTGCAATAACACAACACCGTCTAAATTATCCTTTAGAAAGGAGGTGATCCAGCCGCAGGTTCCCCTACGGCTACCTTGTTACGACTTAGTCCCAGTCATCGCACTTACCGTAGACAGGTGTCTCCTTTCGGTTAACAACCCGGCTTCGGGTACTTACGACTCCCATGACTTGACGGGCGGTGTGTACAAGGCTCAGGAACACATTCACCGCGTCATAGCTGATACGCGATTACTAGCGATTCCAAC